>JAYROD010000025.1:0-6473 GCA_041911835.1 Fimbriimonadaceae bacterium
CAAATTGCCTCGAATTGTCGTCGCAACCGAGGGTACTCCGTTGGCACCCGTCCCAACGTAGACTCCAATCCCAGTTCGGAATCGCTGGCCCTGGTGCAGTCCCTCTGAATAGTATCCACTGACCACATTGTTGAGGATCGCCGTGTTCTGGCAGCCGTGCATTTCGATGCCGATCGCAGGTGGAGGTGCGGCTCCCATCCCATTCAGGGTCGTCCCAAGAAAGTTGCCTTCAAGGTGCGTTCCGTCGACTCCATCGAGCTCAACGTCCCTATATTGCGGCACTCCGTTTCCGCCTGTGCCGTTACCGGAAATAACGTTTCGTTCTGCTGCGGTTGATCCGCCAACGCGCGTGTTCGTCGCACCCGCTTGGATCAAGAGTCCGGCGATATGGCATTGCGTGAGCGTATTCCCAACCACCACATTGTCCGAAGCCGGACCTGTTATTTCGATTCCCACGCCAGGGTAGCTGGCGATGAAATTGCCGTCCCCAGGAGACGTCCCGCCAATCCAGTTTCCAACTGCAGGCGTCGCCGTAAATGGTCGAATTGCGACGGCAGCGTAGGTGATGCCTCCGAATGGCTCGTAGAAGTGGCAGCCGACGACATGGTTGCCATTCCCCAAAATGAGAATGGCGTAACCGAAATTCTGGACTTGGTCGAGACCACGAATCGTGCAATTGTTGCCTGCGAGGGTGATCGCGCCTTGTGGGAGAGTGAAGTTGCTCATCAGACTGAATATCCCAACTTCGTTACCAGAGGGGTTCGTATCGCCAACGTTCCTCGTTTGCGATGTGAAGTCGACGGTGGTCGCATCATCCGTAAGGGTGAATCCACCGGGTGCGTTCTCCACCCGCAGAAGCGCCATGTTGGAACCGAGCCAGAACGTGGAGCTTGGGATGGCGAATTCAACCGTCTGCGGACCGGGAGTGTTGTTCGCCGCAATCACTGCCTCTCGAAACGACACCATTCCGTCAGGGCCCGGCAAATTTGCCACTTGCTGCGTTCCCGCGAAATCCACGACATCCTCAAGCGTTGTGACCGTCACGGTCTGGGAGATTGCTGGCTCAGTCGCGAGAATCGCTCCAATGACAGCAAACACCTGTAAGAATTGAGAGCGGGTCATCATCCTATCTCCTTGGTCGCCTTTCATGGGAAGAGAGGCGCCTCGGTAGGGCGATGATACAAGTGCTCTTCGGATACCGCCTGTCATTCCAATCAGCGACAGGTCCTCGAATCGTTGCAGTCCCTTGATGTATGGGACCCTCGTCGCGCCTACGTCAGGCTGCGGCTTTGCTGATTTGCGCGCTACTCTTCAAAGCGTTTCGATACGCCAACCCGATATTCTCGGGGGAAAGCTCCCCAAATGCCACTCGATCCCACGCGCCAGACTCGAACGCCGTGACGCAGCGAAGCGCCGCTGCAAACGGGTGATCGCATTCTGGGTCCACTAGTGAGGATCGCATTTGAGCGCTGATCGGCAATTCTTCCAAAGCTTCCTCGATCGGTCTGCATAGAAATGCATCGAGAAGCGAGAGCAAGCCGACTAGGTAAAAGTGATCCGGATTCCCGAGACCCGTTAGCCTCGCCAACTGCTCACACATCTTCGCGCGAATCAGCCCGGTTCGGACAAGTTCGACGGGGCGCTGCGAGATCTCGCTGAGTGAAATCAGGACTGCCACCGACATCACGGTCTGGAGCCCAAGAATCAGCAAGGCTTGGCGAAGCGAGCTGATCGTCTCGACGGGCGCGTAGGTTGCAGAATTGACGAATTTCAGCAACCGGTAGGTCAGCGCCATGTCGCTTGCGACGGCCTCCTCGACGTCTCGGAGTGTGACGTCGGGGTCCTGCAGCTTGCCGATGAGATTGAAGACCTGGAGTGTGCTCGGAGCAACCTGCCGGTCTGATCGGCGTAATTGTGGACGGCACAGAAAGTGGCCCTGTAGGAGGTCGTATCCATGCGCGACACACTTGGCTCGAACTTCGTCCGTCTCGATCTTCTCCGCCAAGAGCATTAGTCCGGGCCGCCTGTGCAGCTGAACGCACTTCTCGGCCTGTTCGGGAGTTACGGCCAATAGATCGACCTTCAGGATGTTCACAAATGGGATGAGCGTTTCTGAGGGAGCTCCGGGAACGAAGTCGTCGAGCGCGATGGTGTATCCCAACGCGCGCAATTGACGGATGGCTTCCTTGACTTCCTCGGTAGGCTCGATAGTCTCGAGCAGCTCGATTACGACCCGGTCCTGCGGCAGCGCGCCGACCGTTCCGCTCAAGAGCAATTCCTGGTCAATGTTGACGAATGCCCGACGATCGCCAACCAGATCGTTCAACCCGAACTCCAGGAGCACGTTAACGATGGATTGAGCAGAATCTCTGACATCCATCACCCCGGCAGAAAACTCGCTTGCGCCACGATAAAGCAGCTCGTATCCGTAGACACCGAGCTTGCGGTCGAATATCGGTTGGCGGGCGACCATCATCTCCCCCATATTTGTGTTTTCGGCTGCCGGAAGCCGAATCCTGACAAAAAGGGAGCTATAACTCAAATTCTGGAGCCGCTTTGGGCTCCATTCCGAAGAATTCACGAGTCGGCTGTTTCAGCCAAACGACGAGCATCGGGACGCAAAGCGGCGCGAATGCACAGCTGAGAATCCCCAGAATGATATTGAGCAAGTGCGCAGCATAGCTCCATGGCTTTCTTGGAGCGAAAAGGATAAGTACATTGAGGATCGCAAATGCGGCGCCGGTTAAGATCATCGACCATCCGAACGCAGGGATCACCCCGGAAATCGCTTCAGCCGTGTCAGGATCTTGGGCCTCGGGCAACGGGATCTGCGCGGTGCCGCGAAGGATCGCCGCCCCATAGGGCACCATGGCGGCGTTGGCTATGGCGACGAGAATGCAGAAGACACGGTACCAATTCCAAACCGGCGGTGGCGTCATTCGCTTTGGGCAAAGTATGCCCGTGTTTCCGGCTTGGACCATCCAACAAGCATCAAAATCATGATCGGCAGAAAGCAGAGATTGACGAGATTGAACAGAAGGTAGACCGCATGCGCGGTGTAGGCCCACCGGCGTCGAGGGAGATATGCTGCAACGATCGCCATGATCGCCAACGGCAACGCGACCCCGACGTAGATCAGTTTGAGCCACTCGATGCCGGCTTTCGGATAGCCCTTTTGGATCAAATCGTGTTCGAAGTATCCTGCGGAGATACCGAATGCCGCCAGAAGTCCGTACAGAATCGCGGCCATACGGAGGAATCCGCGGTACCACATGACCACCATCGGCATCTCTTCGTTCCGTTCCTTCGGCACAGACCTATTCTGTCCGACCCGGCAACATCGACGCGGTCCCGATAAAGAACCACAATGATGAACGCGCATGGCCATCCCCTTTGACAGTCTTTGCCTCGCGGCGGTGGTCGCCGAGCTCCAAACCATCATCGGCGGCCGCGTTCAGCAAGTCGACCAGACGGGCGAGCATGAGTTCGTGCTCTCCATCTATCTTCACGGTCTCTCGCGGCTGCTGATGACTGCTCATTCACAGTTTGCTCGAGTTCACCTTATCCAAGGCCCGTTCAAACCGGTCTCGGAGCCATCGGCCTTTCAGAAGGAGTTGCGCAAGCGCCTCGGCGGGGCCAGGCTCGCGTCGGTCAAGCAAAGAGGATTCGATCGAGTGATAGAGCTCGAATTCACTACGGCGGAGGGGCCCTATCTGCTCATTGGGGAGTTCATGGGAAAGCACTCGAACCTCATGCTGCTCGACGAAAGTCACCGCATAGTCGGAGCGGAGCGATGGATTGGCCCCGGCAAGAGCAAGCGCCTCATTCTTCCAAACCGCAAATACGAGCCGCCACCGTTTCCCGCGCGAAAGCCGATTTGGGAGTCAGATGGTCGTCCCTTGCAGGATTTCGAGGGCGCGTCTCCATTCCTTTTGGGGCTCATCGAGTCCGGAGCCGTTGAGGCGGAGGAGATCGGGGAGGTCGTACGCAGTTCGAGGTTCGAATCCGTATTCGTGCCTGGACAAGGGGCATATCCCATTCCTATCGCGAAATCTGGACTTTGCGGGAAATCCGCCGCGAGTTACTCCGAGGCCGCCGAACGCTGGTTCTCGGAAGCCGAGCGAGCGGCGTGGGTGGAAAATGAGAGGGCGAGCCTGCTGGGACAGCTCGAGCGAGTGCTGCTGGCCCGCGATGTGGCGATTTCCGACCTGCGCCAAGCTCTGGACACAGCGGTCCGGGCTCGGGAATTCCAAGAAAAGGGAGAACTGATATTGGCCCACCAGCGCTCCATCGACCCTGGAGCGAGCACTATCAAAGTAGAGGGTTACGGCGGAAAGCCACTCGATATCGCGCTCAAGATCGATGCGACTGCGGTCGAAAACGCCGAGCGGTATTTCTCAAAAGCCAAACGCGCCAAGGCAGGCGCAGAAGGAGTCCGAGAGAGGCTCGAGTCTCTGGAATCCGATCGCAAGAGTCTGGTCTCCGTGATCGAGCTTCTCTCGCGGGCCGTGTCGCCCCCAGAAATCGAGAATGCCCGAGTCGAAGCGGACGCCCGCAGGTGGCTTCATCATCAGCCGATCCCCACCCGAATTAAAGAGGAGCGGCCTTATCAGGGCCATTCGATTCGGGAAACCAGTAGCCCATCTGGATGGAAGGTGCTTTGGGCTGAGAATGCCACAAGCAACGACTTTCTGACGATGCGCGTCGCGAAACCGAATGACTGGTGGCTTCATGTTCGGGGGGCTCCTTCCGCCCATGTGATTCTCGTAACCGGCAATCACCCGGAAAAGGTGCAAAGACAAGATCTATTGTTCGCAGCGACCATCGCCGTAAAGAACAGTTCGAGCAAGCATTCGAAATATGTCCCGGTCGACTATACGCTCAAGAAATACGTGCGCAAACCCCGGGGTTCCGCCCCCGGGGCAGCTCTATACGAACGAGAAAAAACGCTCTTCGTCGACTGACTAAGCAACCGACTCTTATCGATATTCTAATTTGAACGCAGCCGCGGCTGCGCCATACATCTGGCGAAAGGCATCGGCTTCGCCGACGGAATTGAACACAACCTGATTCGGCTCGTGGTTAATCACGTCATGCGGTCCCTCTTTCTCACCAAATTCGATGCAATCCGTGGTGCCCAAGCACGGAGGGATGTAGCCCATCAAGACATGGGGTTCCAAGTACCTAATCAGTTGGTCGACATTGCCGGTCGCGTGGTCATGGGAGTATGTCTTGAGTTCAATCCATTGCTCTTTTGCATTCATTCGGATTCTCCTCGGGCGGCTCCAGCTTCTGGGCCGCTCTGCGCCAGCAGGAATCGAATCAACTACGCGTCCTTCCCCACCGGCGCACCTTCATTATACGGCGGTACGGCGCTCCTCCGTCCCTCATTCTTTCGAGGCGTGAGGAGCTTCAGGATCGGTTACTCCCACTGGCCTCTCGCTTGGCAGCAGAGTTAAGCCAATCGAGGTTCGTTCATTAGGAGACGCCGGATGCCGAGCCGACATGGCAGGGGGTAACCTCATCCGATGCTATTGATCCCGATTCTGTTCGCTTCGGTGATGCTTCAAGCCAAGCCAATCTCCATCGACATGGTGTTGGGTAAGGGTGAGGCCGCCCAAAAGGGCGATATCGTCACCGTTCTGTATCGAGGCACGCTCCAGGACGGCAAGGTCTTCGATGAGAACATGAAGAAGGAGCCGTTCGTGTTCACACTTGGAGCCGGGCAGGTGATCAAAGGATGGGATGAAGGCGTGGTCGGCATGAAACTCGGAGGCAAACGTGTGCTGCAGTTAGCACCTGAACTCGCCTATGGCAAGGATGGCGCCGGTCCGATACCCGCCAATTCCACACTCATTTTCGAAGTCGAGCTCCTCAGAATTCAGAAAGCAGACTACAAACCCATGATCGAAATTCAGGAAATCAAAGAAGGTTCGGGAAAAGCGGCGGAAGAGGGAGACCAAATCGAGGTTCACTACATCGGGACGTTCCTCAACGGGACCAAATTCGACAGTTCCAAAGACCGTGGGACGCCTCTGGCAGTCACGATCGGCAAGACGGGCCTGATCAAGGGCTTTACGGAAGGGCTGAAAGGGCTTAAGGTGGGTGGCATTCGTAAGGTGACGATTCCCTATCAGCTTGCATACGGTGAAGCTGGCCGCCCGCCCGTCATCCCGCCCATGTCAACGCTCGTCTTCGAATTGGAATTGGTCAGCAACAAAGGCAAATAGCACCCTATGCTCTCGGTTGACACCATCAATACCTATTACGGGGCGATCCATGCGCTTCACGACGTCTCGCTCCATGTCGAACAGGGTGAAATCGTTTCGATCATCGGTTCCAATGGCGCTGGAAAAAGCACGCTTCTCCGTACGATCAGCGGGCTCCTCCGATGCCGGAACGGCAAGATCTCATTCGAGGGCCAAGAGATCCAAGATATGGACCCATGCGACATTGTGAAGCTGGGAGTAAGC
>JAYROD010000026.1:0-4666 GCA_041911835.1 Fimbriimonadaceae bacterium
ACCCCGATTTCTGCGTGATCCTTGGCCATGGCCTATTGCCCTCCCTTCTGCGTGCTGGTCAAGTAGTCATGGACCGAGATAATGAGCTTGTCCACCCGTACCCCGCTTCGGAGCAGGACATCCGCGAGGATTTTGGCGACGCGTCCATTCTTAACCGCCGTGATCCCTTGGAGCCGGGGATCCTTGAGCACAGCGGTGGGATCTTCCGTCGTGACGATAGCGTCTGGATTCAGCTGAATAAGCCCCTCAATGTTGGCGACTTCGAATTTCGATGAGTCGGGTCCCACTGCTTCTCCACCCGCTGCGCGCATCGCGTCGGCCTGGAAGCTCCGCGTGCCGGCGATATAGTAGCTCTCTCCGTTGGTTCCACCCATTAACACCGCGACCTTCGGCTTCGGATTGAGCGGCGTGGCCTGGGAAACCTCGCGAGCCTGATATACCGAGTCCGCATATTTGGCGATTCGCATCGGATCCGTCTGGGTCGCGCCAAACCGGTAAAGCCAGTCGATGAAGCTGTCGATCGTGATCGACTGGAGCGGCTTGCCGTCCTTGTCCGCATTGAGCAAGAAAACGTCGGCGTGCGTTGTCTCTTTGACCTTCCTGATATCGTCGTCGCTGTACAGGAGCGCGTCCATAAGGATCATGTTGGGGCGGACCCGCGCCAGCATCTCATAGTCCGGTTTGACCCCTTTGGTGACGATCGGCAGCCTGCCAACCGTCGGGGGGTAATTGCAGCTCTCCGTCCGGCCAACCATTTGGTTAAAGTCGCTGTGAGTGGCCATGATCTCCGTCGTGGCCGGGCTCATGCTCGCTACGCGGGTGTAGGCATGAGGCGAATTCTTGCCCCCGATGATCTCCGTTTCACGACAGCCGCCGAGGATGAGCAGGAGGGGCACGACGAGCCAAAAGCCCCTGAAGAAGCGCATGGTCCATTTTGGCGCAACGAGGAAGCGATTTGCTATCGAAGTCCAGGTTCTAAAGGACCCGAGCGGAGTTCCGCGTGCGGTAAAATCCGGTTCCTGCGCAGGGGTATAGCTCAGTTGGTAGAGCGACGGTCTCCAAAACCGTAGGTCGCGGGTTCAAATCCTGCTGCCCCTGCCATTCTTCTACTCGCCGGCTCTGGGCCGGCCTAAATGGGCCGACCCAGAACTACGCCACGGGGGTTAATTGTGCTTCAGCTCGTAAATGACGCCTTGATCGAGCGAACAGAGTACAACCGTCCCAGTCGGACTTGTCTCGATGTCCGGAACGATGCCGAATCCTTGTCCGACCTTGAGGCTTTCGCTCTCGGTGATGTCGAATTTGAACCCATTGTCGGCCACGAGGTCATCGAGTCTCGAATCGGTGAACACGTAATGCTTGCGATCTTTCGTGAAGTTGAATCGGAAGAGATAGCCGCCCGCCAAGTTGGTCCTGGCCGCGCCGACCAGCATGGTCTGCGTCCATTCCGGGCCGAGCGCGCCGGTGTTGACGAAGTTGATCCCACCCTGTGCCACGGCGTACTTCCAACTGAATTCGGGGTCCTTGTAATGGGAACCCGGAAGGACAAAGAGCCGCCTTAGAGCGAGGTTCGGGTCGGTGGCGATGCGCTCCGGAGGCCATCGAAGCTGCTGCAGTCTGCCTGGAAGGGTGGTCTCGATGTCGTGGAACTGCTGAACGCGCTTGACCGGACCGCAAATCTGCACCCAGCCTCCGTTCATTCCCGGCTCGACCCGGTTCATCTCATCGAAGGAATCGTCGCCATTCTCCTGCGTCCACAGATTTCCTGTGATCGGATCGAAGGCCATTCCGAACGAGTTTCGAAGGCCGTACATATAGATCTTGTCGACTCTGGGAGAATAGTGGAGCGAAAAGAACGGGTTGTCCGTTGGGGTTGTTCCGTCCTCATTCAGCCGATAGATGACGCCTGTCGTGTGCGCATCATCGGGGAACGGGCCGCCGAATTGATCGTCTGGGTTCGGCCCTTGCTTGTTGTTCTGCAAGTAGCCGCGCCGACCCTGGTCGCCAATGACGATGTAGAGTTTGCCGTCGGGACCAAATCGGATGACCCCGCCGTTGTGGTTGCCGCGCAACGGTTGGTTAGCATCGGCCTGGTAGCTCCGCAGCGTAAGCAGGTTGTTCGCGAACGTCAGCGTCGAGCCATTCCAAATGAATCGGTCAACACGGTTGCTCATCAGATTCACGTCTGCGAGGTTCGGCGAATCAACCCCGGTGGAACTTTCGGTCGAGTAGATGTAGACGCTTGGCACGATGGGGAACAGCGGGTGCAAGGTTATAAAAAGCAGTCCCCGTTCGGAGGCCGAATTCACGGCCAGATCGAGCACCGTCCCTACGACCGTTCCGTTGACGACGTGCTTGACTTGGCCCGTGGCCTTCTCGCAAACGAAGAAATCGTTGGGGCCGAGAAACGCCATCGAGATAGGCTGATTGAGCCCGCTGACGATCGGTGTGACGGTGATATTCGGATCATTGACGGTCGCTTGGGCGAAGGCCGACGCCGACCATCCGATCGCTAACGCGATCGTCATGATTTGCGGCATTGACGACGCGAAGCAAAGGCGAAGCTTGTGGGCTGAAGTGCGCATAACAAAGGACTCCTTTCGGGACCATCGCCCGGTAATTATTGAGTCGCTTCGGCATCGAACCAGGTTGGGTGAGAATCGCTTGAAATGCCTACTGACCGGAAACAAATCAGCCCCGGCAAGCCGGGGCCAGGAGAGGGCGAAGAAAGCCTTCGTTTTCAGCGCTGGAATCGTCGAAGTGCGGACAGCGCCACAAGCCCGGATGCCAGCAGAAGTACTGACGACGGCTCGGGCACGGCTTCGACACGGTCGATCGCGAAATCCGCGCTCGTCGCTCCCGAAAACTTGAGCGTGAGCGAATCGGCCGCTGCGAGAATGGCAGGGCTCATCAACAGGTCGAGGTTTCCGGCGCCGCTTCCGGCGAGGCGAGTAGCGCTCGACGTCCCAGTAATAGAGCCGCTGAGTCGAGTGGTCAGGGTTACAACGACGTTCAGATCGTTACCCAGGAAGTGAACCCGCACCCGATCGTTCGTTCCGGAAAGGATGGGTGCGCCCGTCCCTGCGTTCGTGAGCACCTTCCCGGGTCCGAAGTTTCCTGCTTCGTCCCCAACCATGTCGTACTGAAAATAGAAACTCGCATCGACGCCGAAGCCCGTGCTGAACACTGCCGAGCCGCTGCCGTTGATGTCGAGATCGGTGAACTGGTTGAAAGGATTCCCGAGGACCTCGAATTGCACGTCCCGCTCTCCTGTCAGCATCGACCCGGTCTGAACATCGACCCAGGTCCCGGTGAGAACGGAATTCGTGTACGACGCACCAAAGCTATCGATGACGACGGCGTGGGCGCCGGAACCCAAGAGAGCGAAGCCGAAAAGTAGAGCGACCTTTTTCACAGTGAACCTCGAAACAAATAAGATGGCGTTTCTCGATTCGAGAACCGACGAGGATTCTGTCGCGGGACCGATGAAAGAAGTTGGGGAAACCTATCAGCCCGAAAACGGGCACTCGAATTGATATTCGCCCGATCCGACCAACCAGCGCGATTCACCCGAACCGGAGCCTTCGAGCTTCACATGCGCGCTCTTCGATGCTAAATCTCCAGACTCATTTACCTCGCCCGCTTTCTCGCATGGCAGAACGACAACTGCGGACGACCCGGCGGGAACTCTCACCCTGTAATGGAAATTCTTCCCATCCAGGCGCCAATCACTTTCGATTCGCCCCCGAATCGAGTCATAGCTGCCTTTAGCCCAAGTCAATCCCCCACCCACGCGGGGGTGAAAGAGAATTCGGTCGTAGCCCGGGGTATTCGGATCGAGATCGATTCCCAGCAAGCTGGCGTGCATCCATTCCCCGACGGCTCCAAAGGCATAGTGGTTGAACGAGTTCATGCCCGGATCTTGGAAACCCTTCTCCGGCGTCCATCCGTCCCATCGCTCCCAAATCGTTGTTGCGCCGTGGCGCAAGGGGAACAGCCAACTGGGAAATGAGTCGGTCAAGAGAAGCTTGTATGCAAGGTCCGTCCGCCCGAACCGTGTGAGCGTCGGCAGCAGCAGCCCAGCCCCGATGAAGCCCGTTGAGAGGTGGCCGCGCTTCTCGATGTCGGCTGACAGGCGGTCGACCGCAGCCTGGCGCTTCTTCTCGGGGAGCAAATCGAATGCGAGTGCCAAAACGTAACCTGTCTGGGTCTCGCCCTTGACGCCGCCCCCTTCAGTCACAAACTCCTTGTTGAACGCACCGCAGATAGATTGGAACAACTTTTCGTACCGCCGCTTGTCCTCCTCGCGTCCCAGAATGCTGGCCATCTGCGCAAGCAGATCCGTGCTTCGCGCGAAAAACGCCGTAGCCAGCAGGTCGCGCGGGGTATCCGCCTCGATGCTCAGCCAGTCGCCGAAGTTATGGCTCGAGCGATGCCGCCAGAGGAGGTTCGGATTCCAGCGATGGATAAAGTCGACGTACTTTCGTATTGAGTCGTAGTGCCGCTCAAGGATCCGTTCGTCGCCGTAGCAGCGATAGAGCACCCAGGGAACGATCACGCCCGCGTCGGCCCAACCCGGCGCCCCGTCGCCAAGTCCCTGTGTGTTCGGTGCGACATTGGGATACGCACCTTCTGCCGTCTGTGAGTCCACGACGTCGTCTAACCA
>JAYROD010000027.1:0-3971 GCA_041911835.1 Fimbriimonadaceae bacterium
AGAGTCCTCTAAGCCATGCGCCCAATCGTAACTTGGATAGATGCACCATTTGTTCCCTTGACGATGATGCTCGGCGTGGCGAATTCGATACATCACGGGATCGCGTAGGACGAGGTTTGGAGAGGCCATGTCGATCTTCGCCCGGAGGGTCTTGGCGCCATCGGGAAACTCCCCCGCTCTCATTCGGGCAAACAAGTCGAGGTTCTCTTCGACACTGCGGTCCCGGTAAGGGCTATTCGTCCCGGGCTCCGTCAGGGTGCCTCGCGTTTCTCGCATTTCGTCCGGCGAGAGGTCGCAAACATACGCCTTGCCTTTCCTGATAAGATCGATGGCCCAATCCACCATCTGCTCGAAATAGTCCGATCCGAAAAAGAGGCGTTCTCCCCAGTCCGCTCCCAGCCACCGGACATCTTCGATGATCCCGTCGACGAACTCCTGCTCTTCCTTTTCTGGGTTTGTGTCGTCGAATCGAAGATTGAACAGCCCTCCGAATTCTTGAGCGATACCGTAATCGATCCAGATCGCTTTTGCGTGCCCGATATGAAGGTAGGCGTTCGGCTCGGGTGGGAAGCGGGTATGAACCGTCTTGAAGCGTCCTTCAGCGAGGTCTTCCCGGACTGCGTCGCGGATGAAGTCACTTGGCGCGACATCGACTCCAGTTGAATCATATGAGTTGGGTGCTTCGATGGACATAGGGTGGTCTCTCTCAGTATGGCTCAGGCGGGTCACCGGGACGGTATTCTTGAACCTAACCATGTTTCCCGCATTTTGTGCTTTGCTTTTCGTTTCCAGTCCACTCGCCGATAGAGTGCTCGTTCTCGAGAACACGACGAGCCCCACGTCTATTGAAATCACCCAGGACTACCTCGGCAAACGCGGAGTCAAGAACCTGCTCAAGATCGAATGCCAAGACTCTGCGCTCAGCCCTTCTGGAGAGACCCTGGCGTACGCCGAGTATCAGAAGAGCATAGAAGCGCCTCTTTTGGCCTATCTAGCGAAGAACAAACAGATCGACTTCATCGTTCTGACCAAGGGTATTCCGATCCGGCTCACCGGCGCGCCATTCGGCATGGGAAGTGGGCAGCCGTCGCTCGATTCGGCGATCGCCTCGCTCGGATATGCCTCCCGAAAGGACGTCGTCCCGGTCGTCCTGAATGACAGCGGCTTCACGGGAAAGTGTTGGGTGAACCGATTCTGGAACTCGAAGGAACGATTTTCGCACGAGAAATTTGGGGGATACCTCGTCACGAGGCTCGACGCCTACACAGTGGACCAGGCAAAGCTGCTGACCGCTTATTCCATCGAGGCGGAAAAGGAGAAGCCGTCGGGCGCCATCCTCATCGACGTCGCGGCGGGTCATGGACTTGGCAAGGTCGAAAAGGCCCCCCTCGCTCCAGTCGCAGATGGCAAACTCGACCTCCACGTTATCAATGAGATGGCCTATAACGATTACGATGCGGACATGGTCGCGGCGAGTCTGCGACTTGAGGCCAAGCACCTCGATGTCAAGCTCGATCAAACGGAGACGTTCATTGGCAAAAAGGGCGACCTCATGGGCTACTGCTCTTGGGGGAGCAACGACCCGAAATTCGACGGACCCGGTTATTTGCTGCTTCGATTCAACCCGGGAGCGATCGGCGAAACGGCCGTTTCCACCAGTGCCCGCACATTCCTGCCGACGAGTGGTGGACAATCGTTGATAGCGGACCTTATCCAGGGTCGAATTACTGGCGTGAAGGGCTACTGCGACGAGCCTCTGCTGCAAGCCGTTGCCTCTCCGACCATCTTGTTCGACCGTTACACCGATGGCTGGACTCTTGCCGAAAGCTTCTATGCGGCGTCCCGATTCGTCGGATGGGAAGACATCGTCATCGGGGACCCGCTATGTTCCCCCTATCGACGCTGATCGAGTCGCCAAAGCCCGTGCTGGAGCCATCTCTATGAGCTCCAGCACCTGGGAGTAGTAGTGCCAGATCAGGGCCTGGGAATTGAGAAGATCACCTGCCATTGCTTGCCGATGTTTCCTGTGGCGCTGCAATAGTTGTAGCTGAGGATGCCGCCGCCCGACGCGACCACTTTGTACCGAAATACCGTCGTCCCGCCGGCGCCCATCAGCCCTGAGTTGCCCCGAATGTACTCTCGATCGCCGATTTGCTGGAGCAATCCGGAGGGCACCTGGTTCGGACTCCAGTTGTAGCCGGTGCTGGGATTAGATTTGAGTCGGACCTCGACGGTCTGCCCCTGATAGAACTTGACAGACTGGTTCCCGTTGTTGCTCTCGTCGAGCACGACGGTCCCCGATGGCGGTGGCTTAGGCACCGAGATCGAAACGTTCACGCGGAACGTCTTGGCCGCTGGGTCGCTGACCGAGGACTGTGACATAAGATTGAACGTGGCGTACGTATTGCCCGCCTTGACCGCCGTGAATTGGAACTGCTGATATGCCCAGCCGCCGGGCATTCCCTGACCGGTTGGCACGGCCTCCGCTTGGTCGAACCTAAGCATGCTGTCGTCGCTCAATCCGAGAACCCATTTGTAGTCGGTGCCCGAATGGCTCCGAAGTGTCAGGACCAATCGATCCCCGACGTTGAGCGAGACGTTCTGAAAGTCGTTCGTTGGGCTCAGCCGAATCGTTCGCTGAGCAAGGGCTGCCGACGCCAGACCTGCAAGGCACACACCAGTTAATAACCATCGCAATTTCATGCTCACCATCATACCAATCATGACGTCGACGTCAAGCGGGATGGAGCCATCCGACCGTCAAATTTGCCGGCTGGTCGGTTTCTTCGGACAGGGTGCCGGGAGGTATCTTCTGGACATGAAGTGTTCATGGCGAATCGGTGGGCTGCTTCCTGCCCTTGCCTTAGTGTTGATAGGGGGCGGTCACTCAGCGAATGCCCAAAGCAAGGAAACGCAATCGGGGAGCGAGCAGGAGATCGTCAAGAAACTTTCTGGCCTGCGACAGCTTGACGATGAAGCTCGCGCGAAAGCGACTAAGGACCTCGCGCTGGAGATCCGCCAACTCCCCTACGGACCCGCGAAGCTCGGACTTGCCAGCAGCCTCGGAAATCTTGCCACAGAGGGCGACCAAGGGCAGGACACGGTCCAGGCAGTGACGGACACGCTTTGTCTCGCCCTACAGGAATCTCTTGCTGCCGGTGCGAAGGACGTTCGTCCATTCCTCTACTTGCAGATCGCCCAGTTCCAACGTTATGAACATGCCAACGTGAACCTAAAATCCGCTTCGCTCGATGCGGCAATCGCCGACCTAGTAGCCCTCGAGGAAGCACGGGGCAAACTCGACTTCACATTGACTGATCTCCAAGGAAAACCATGGACGCTTTCGGCACTCAAAGGCAAAGTGGTTCTCGTCAACTTCTGGGCGACGTGGTGCCCTCCTTGCCGCAAAGAAATGCCCGACATGCAGAAGCTTTACTCAAGATTCAAAGACAATGGCTTCGTCATCCTCGCCATTTCGGATGAAGAGCGGAGCAAGGTCGAGCCGTTTATCAAGGAGCATGGGTATACGTATCCAATCCTGCTCGATCCTGGTCGTAAAGTGAATACCGCCTTCAAGATCGACGGCATCCCGAAGAGCTTTATCTATGATCGAAATGGCAAGTTCGTCGCAATGGCCATTGACGGCCGTTCGGAGCGACAGCTGCTCGAATTGCTGGCAAAAGCTGGGTTGAAATAGTCTGCAATGGCCACGCCTTAGGGTCCTGGAGACTCGTGTTCGGCAGAGGCGAACCGAGTGGGATATTTCCATATGTATTTCCGCATTGCTGCCCTGTGTTCTGTCAGCGTCAAGAATTGATGCCCTTTGGCGGCAAATGACCCCACCGACGCCTTGATGATTCTTGCGATACCGTGCAGTTAACGTATCTGCTTCCTATGAATCTTGACTAAGCAACTTGTCGCAGCGCTAATCTGCAGAAGATTTGGAACTGGGTGCGTTGAGCCAATAAGTC
>JAYROD010000028.1:0-9055 GCA_041911835.1 Fimbriimonadaceae bacterium
AAGCCGTTCTTCGGGGGGAATTCGGACTTTTCTTCCTTTGGCGGAGCAGCTCCGGCGTTTGCCGATGGGGCGCCGGGGTTCTTTCCGGCCGCAATCTCGGCCCCATTAGGTGTGCCATCGCCATTAGAGTCCATGGCGTCCACTTTGACGAGGACTGCCTCCGTAACGGACTTCGCGCCCGAGGTCTTCAGCTCATCTTTGATGGCTTTGCCGTAAGGATTGAATCCAAAATCACTGTCCGAGACGTGGCAGATTCCACAAGTCTGCTTCCCGAGCGGCGAATCGGCAGACAGCTTATAGTGCGCCATAAATGTGTCGAGGAACTCCGGTTCCGCTGTAGCGGGGAGCCCTACGACAATGAGGGCGGTAGCGAGAACGACCTTCCAAGCACAACGAACAAAGTTACTTCTCACAACCACCCTCCTAGGTGTCGCTATTTGATTTTCTGGATTACTTTCCCGGCAATTGACCCTTCTTGATCGCGTCGCCGTTCTTGACTCCGTCCTTATTCGAGTCCATGCCCTCGACGCTCTTGAGGATCGCCGCCGTGAGCTTCGTCGCTTTGGCTTTCTTCATCGCGGCCTGGACATCCTTGCCGTAGCTGTTCAACTTGCCACCCTTTGCCGAAGTGTGGCAAATCATGCATTGGGCCTTTCCGAGATCCGAGTCCTTTGCCGGCTTGTAAGTCGACATAAACACTGCGTCGTAGCTCGCCGTCGCCAGAGCGACCACCACGAGTCCTAAACCACCGAACACTGCGATAATCCGCTTCATTTGCATCCTCCTGTTAGCGTCAGAATACACCTTAGTTTGACGCCATTTGTGGCATCTTTTTCTTGTAGTGGAATCCTATGGTGAGCACCCGTCTACCTAACATGCGGATTCCTTGCGGTGAGTCCCGCAGAATCTGTGCTATCATTCCGACGACCTTGCCATGTCCGACAAGAATGCGCCCAAGCTGTCGCCCCGCGAGGAAGAAGTCATCAACCTGGCCGCACAGGGATTGACCGACAACGGGATCGCCAATCGACTCGAAATCAGCTCGACCACGGTCAACAGCTATTGGGTTCGGATTCGCTCCAAGCTTGGTTCCCTCTCCCGGACGGAACTCGTGCGCGACTACCTCATGGCCGGCGCCGAAGAGGCGCTGAATGCGGTCAGGCAGGAGAATGAGCGCCTCCAAGAACAGCTTCATTCGCTTACCCACAATGGCTCGCACTCGGTCACAGACAGCCATTCATGGAACGAGGTCTTCGAAAGGTCGACGGATGCAGTCATTATCGTCGCAAAAGACGGGACCATAAGGCTTGCCAGCTTTACGGCGACCGAGATGTTCGGATATGAGAAGGACGCTCTGCTCGGCATGGCGGTCGAGGATCTCATTCCCTTGGATATGCGCGCGGCGCACCACCTGCACCGATCCGACTACGTGAACCAGCCTTCTTCTCGGAAGATGGGTGGACACCTCGCGACCCCGGCGCTCAGACGTGATGGGACGATGTTCCCGCTTGCAGTTGTCCTCACCCCGCTGGAATCGGTCGACGAATTCTATGTCTGCTGCTATCTCCGGAATATCACGCTCGATCTCGAGACGGCCCGACGGCAGCTCTCCGGCTTTGAACTTCAGTAGGCGAACTATTCCCCAACTGCGGCCGGCTCGCGGACCCTGGCGCCTTTTTCGGGAGCCGCCGCGGGTGACTTCGACATTCCTTCTTCCTGGGTATCTGGCCGCGTTTTGACCGGGCGTCTGTACCAAGCGCTGAGAAGTCCCGCGAATCCGATGATTCCTGCCCCAATCCAAACAAGAATCGTCATCGGCTTGTAGAACATCTCAATCGGGTAGAACGGCTTGGCGAACTGAACCTGAATGACAACGCTGCCGGATCCGGCGTCCATTTGCTTCATCGTAACGTTGAGACCGTCGCCCAGCTTCGCCGGATGCTCGATAATGCCGCCGTCGCCCAGTTCGATCTTGGGATTGACCGCCGAGATCTTCTCGCCGTCGCGAATTTCCAGCATCGCGCCGAATTTCGTGCCGCGCATTCCCGGCTGACCTTCCATCGTGCGCCGGGTGTATGTGATTTTGAGCCCATTGAGGTCGACCGTTTGACCTTGCGCAATCGTTGTGGCGCTACCGGCTTCTGAGACAGGCGGACTCAGCGCCAGATAGATGTCATGGAAAAGCGTTCGATGGATGTGGGGCCAGACCATCGGGTTCATGTTCCCGTCCTGGCCGGGCACAAGATAGTATCCAGGGTAGGCGGACCATTTTTCACCATCTTTGGTCAGGTTCAAGATCACCTTGTTGTTCCGATCCTGCGGGTTGCTCGTCTGGCCCCTATACTCAACCAGATATCCCAGCCCAGTATCAGTCTGGCCCTCTTGCACCGCGATTCTCGCCTTTTGCTCGAAACCCCTCGAGACGATGAGTCCTGCCATGAGTACTGCGACTCCGACATGTGCCAAAAAGGCGGCAGCGGACATTTTCGAACGACGAATCAGCTCGGCGATTCGCCATAGGTTCGCAACGATGACCGCAATCGATAGCGACAGCAAAATCAATACCCAGGTCACAACTCCCGAGCTCAGGCCAAACGGCAAGTTGATCCGAGCCGTTGGGTCCATGGTCTTCGTCCAAGGTGAGAGCTTGATCGAGACCATGATGAGGCCCATCACGAGGACGGTAACGGAAAGCACACCGTAGATGCGCTTCATGAACTCGTTGAATCCCATGCGACGCCAGGAAACCAGTGGACCGAGCGCCAACACGATCATAAGAGGGATGTACACCCACGACATCGTCTTGTGATACATCGCCTCTTCGACGACCTTCGGGGCCTGGCCGGAAAGCGCCATGACCATAGGAACGCTCATTCCAATCGCCGCCCCAGCGCCCAGCGCAATGAGCAACATGACTCCGAGTCGATAGAGCGTCTCTCTGCTGAGGAAGCCGGAGCCGGCCTCGGTAGGGCTCCGATCCTTACGGTGCTGGAATGCTCGAACGAGCCACAGCACAAAGAAGATTCCAGTCGAGCCGCCCAAGAACCCGAGCAGCACTCGGTGGGCAACTCGGTTCATCTCGGCGAAGCTGTGAACGCTCGTTTCATTGAGCACTCCGGAACGAGTCAGAAATGTTCCATAGACGAAAAGTAAGAAAGGCAAGCCGCCGAGCAGAAGATTTGAGATGGTCCAATGCTTCTTGGTGACCTGCACCATGATCCCGTGCACGAACGCCGCAGTGAAAATCCACGGTACGAAGCTGACATTTTCGACCGGGTCCCACATCCAAAATCCGCCCCAGCCCAGCGTTTCGTAAGCCCAAAAGCCGCCCATACAGAGTCCGACACCGACCAGTGCGAGCGAGATAAGCGCCCAGGGTCGCACTTTCGGAATCCAATCCTGAAGCCGGTTGGTCGCCATCGCTGAGAAGGCGTAAGCGGCGAGAACGGTCAGAGACCCAAACCCGAGAAAAATCGTCGGCGGGTGGATCGTCACCCAATAATTTTGTAGCGCCGGAGATAGTCCGACACCCGAATCCGGGACGATCGGCCGACCATCCAGCATATTGAGTTTGAATGGCGTCTCGTAGGCGAGGATTCCGGCCAGTGAACCAAGGAAAATCGAATAGACGACGGTGAACCATCTTCGATATTCGCCAGTTCCCCTCACGGCCAACAACGCAAATACAGCTGAAGCGCAGGACCAGAGGAGGAAACTTCCCTCTTGGCCAGCCCAAATCCCCGCGATGCGATAGGGGATCGTGTTACTCCCATCTCCGTGGGCCCAGACATATTCGTACTCGAGCCGATTGGCAATGAACAGGACTGCGAGGGACGCAAACGCACCAAATAGGCTGACGCAGGCGAGAATGAACCCACGAGCAGCCCAAGGCTTCAATTGTGGCCATTTTGGAACCATCAGCCAACCGGCCGCACCAATGGCGAAGAGGATGATGGCGGCGATGATGCAGGCTCGACCCACGTCACCTACGTCGAGCGACCATTGCGGAGGATCTTGGAGATTAAAGGGCATCGTATCCATAAGTTCGCTCTCTATTCAGTTTACGCCAATGAGAAAGCCCGGCGGGAGTTTCGAATTCCTCACCGGGCGACTCAAGAAGAACACATTGAATGGAATCATGCGGCGCTCCTTCCGCCGGCCGAAGCCGACGGAAGAAGCGTCTGTCATTAGTCTTGGGCCATTCGATCCGCCCGGCGAGCTCTTTCAAGCGTCTGCATGAGGACCTGGTACTTCTGTTCCGTCGTCAAACCAGAATCCTTCACCACCATCTGGGGCGCCTGAGCGGGGATAGCCGAGATCTGATCGTTCGCGATGTCGATCAGGCTTCTCGCATACGGGGCGTTGTGCGGCGCCAGACTGCTGTCGCGGATCACGAAGAAGTAGTTGTGCCGCGCCCGCTTAATCTGGATCGGCACCAGCGACTGATCGGGAGGAGTTCCGCCCTCCGCTTGGATGTTCGACGTATAGTCCCACAGGTCTTTGTTGCCGAACTTCGCGGTCGCCCATGCCTCCATCCTTGCCAACAAGTCATAGAGCTTGTTGACGATGTCGCTTCGGACTGCGGTGACTCGCGCCGCAGCGTCAGCCGCCGAGTGGCAAGGTGCACAAGACACGTCGTATTTCACCGTGTACCCGTGGCTGGAATCCGGCATGTGGCAGTGCGAGCACTGCCCAGGTGCCGTCGCATGGGCCGTGTTGCGAACCACGATCCCGGTGCCTTCATACCCACCGACGCCCATCAGCATGGTGTACTGATTGCTGTCGTGCATATTCGGCCTGGATGTGCCTGAATTCAGCTTCGCATCCGTCGCAGAAGTTCCGCGGCCGTTGTGGCATTCAGCGCACGAGTGGTTGAAATTCACGAACTGCGCGGCTGTCGTGCCTGGGCCAATCGGGGTTGTGTCGATATTGAACACAGTGTGATAAAGCTGGACTTCATTGCCTTCCCACGTCAGATTCCCAGTTTTCTGGTGCGGATTGTGACACGTGACGCAGCTCGCGATATAAGGCACCTGCGTCGAGGTTTCCTCCGCTATCTGTTTGAACGTGTCGTCATCCAGCGTGCCCACATCGATGCCTTTTTCGGAAATCTGCGCTCGGAAGAGACCGCTGTGACACTGAATGCACCGAGAACTCCTTCCATAGACGGCAGGATTCGCACCGGCTTCTTCGACTGGATCTGGGATCAAGCGGCTGTGCTTAGATCCTGCCCACTCATTGTAGATGGGTCCGTGGCACTGGGCGCAGACGATAGGCGACGTCGAATTTGGAAACGTCAGGATGTTGTCCTTTGACGGATTGAGCGCATGAACGCTTCCAGGACCATGGCACGATTCACAAGCCACATTATTTGAGGCGTGAGCCGTATCATGCCACTTTGTATAGACCGGATCGTCTCCGGCGTTGTGACAATTCTTACAGGTTTCCGGTCCGACGAATGTCGCTCCGGTCTGCCCGGCTGGCAACAGCGCCAAGAACTCTTGGTTGAAAGAGGTGCCTCCTCCGCCATTGGTTCCACCGCCGCCAACCGGTCCTCCTTCGCCACCGCAACTTAGGAGCATCATCGCTCCAATCGTCAGTGACGCGACCGAGGCAATCGCCAGAAACCATCGCTTCGCATAAGAGAACCATTGTTTCATGACTTCCTCACTATTCCATTCAAGATTGATACTTCTTCAAACATTGCTAATACACTAGAATTTCAATGTCGCAGACAAGGACAAGAAACCGCTGTTGTAGCTCGATGGACTGTACACCCGATCGGTGTAGCTCCATGGAGCGTAAGTGAGACTGAGGCTGAGTCCATCACGGACCTGATAGTTAAAGGTTCCGGTGAACATACTCCCTCGAATGTTTCCATCTCGAAGGCCCAGCAGATTGTCGTTGTTCGTTACGAACCGTGTGTAATTTGCCGTCAGCGAGGCGTTCGGCGCCAACTGCCAAGCGCCACCCAGCACAAACGCAGTTCCGTCGGGAAAATAGGAATGGAGCGTTCCGCTCGCAGGGTCCGAGGTGCTGGCGGACCAATTGTCCGTCGAACTCTCGAAGAAGAGTTCCAGATCCGGCTTCGCTTGCCAGGTCGCGCCAAACGTATAGTTTTGATTGCGCACAGTGACGTTGCGCGGTCCATTGCGATTTTCCTGGACCGAGTAAACGAAATACCCGCTCAAGAAATCGTTCGAGGCGTCGATCTTCACCTGGCCGGAATTCCGCCGCGTCCAATACAGCGCTCGCGGATCCTCGGTCTCCATCGTCACGCGATTCTGCAAATCTTCGGACTTGAACTTTCCGGACACGCGCAGCCAATCAGTCAGCCGGCCGACGATTTGCCCGTCGATGGAATTCCATTTCGGAGTCTCAACGAATAGATGGTCGTCGGTCAGACGCTCAAGGTTGAGTCTGGTGTATCCGAGTTGAGCAGTCCAATTCTCCCAATGCTGGACGACCCTCAGTTTGCCAACACCCCTGCGGCGTACATAGCCATTGAGAATCGACGGCATGTCGAGGGAATCGTTGCTTAAGCTGGCGAAGAACGTCGTTCCCTCAGATGCGAGCCATTGCCCCCCGATCGACCACGAATTGACTGTGTTCGAGTCGCCGAGATTCTGCTCAATCCGCGAGCGGGAAATGCTCCCGTTCAGATTGATGCTCGGCAAAACCTGATGGGAGTAAGCCAGGCTCCAGCGCTGGGTGTCGGTGTCGGGCAACACATCGGTTCTATCCCAATACCGAAAGTCGGTATAGCTTGCGTCGACGAATCCATTCTTACCCACTGTTCCCTGCGCCGCTGCGTTCCAAAATCGCGTGCGCTGATGCAGGCCATTAAGCGGTGGCTCGAAAGCCTTGTCCTCCTGGTCCATCTTGCCCCTGAACGTGACGGCAATGCCGGGAACGACCTGATGGCGAATAAATCCTTCGGTAACGTATCGCTGGCTCTGATCGATGACCAGGGGCACCGTGTCGTAGAACCGGTTTCTACTGTCCGAGATCTCGGCGTTCGTGTTGCCGTAATTGATGCTCAGCGATCCACTGAGGCGATAGTCGTCTTGGAACGGCGCCTTGGCATCCAGAACCGCTTGGTGCCGCAGGTCCATGAACGATGGCGCGTAGTGAAATTCACGGATAAACAGACCACGCGCCGGAGTCGCGTACTGAAGAAACTTGTGCGAGTTGCCTCGAAGACCCCAGTCAGCCCAACCCACCGAGATCGTCGGCATCGGCAGCTTCGGCGTTTCTTCCGTCGGCTGCTCTTTTTGATCATCCTTCTTTTGATCGGCGGGAGGAGGAGTATCTTGCTGGGCGGACACGCTCGAAAGGCAAAGGATCAATCCTAGTCCTGTTGCGATTTCTTGTTTTCGTTTCACGACATTGCCCTCGTTATTGGTTCAGATCATCGGTGCAGGAACTTCGAGTCGGTATTCGATCCGTGGATCGCCACATGACAGCCGGCACTCCAGCACGTCTTGCCGCCGAAGTGGTTGATGCCTTTGTCCGTATGGCATTGGCTGCAGAGCCCTCGGGAGAACGCCTTCAAGAGACGCGGATTGTGCGAGCCATGAGGTTTGTGGCAATCATCGCACCCGCCTCCGGTGAAGCCGGCTACTGGGTCGTGTTCAAATGCGAACGGGCCCGCCATTTCGGCATGACACGCGACGCACTTCTCCTTCACGTCGCTGGCCTGCTTCCGAGCGGCGTTCGTCGGATGAATCGAGTGACAGTCGCTGCAGACCAGCCGGCCCTCGGGCACCGGATGGTGTGAGCTCTGCCTAAACTGTGCAACTTCGCTCTTGTGGCACGAGCTGCAGAGTGTGGCCTCGTCGGCCTTTAGCAACTTGCCCGTCACTTTTGCTGCGGGATAAATCTGTTTCAGCACCAAGCCTTGACTGCCGCTGCCGATCACGCCGGCATCCTCTTTCGGGTGGATTTGGTGGCAGGAGACGCAAGCCACATTGGCCTTTGCGTGCGCTGTGATGTTCCAATGCGCCCCGTTCATGAGGTCGTTGTGGCATCGCAGACAGGCTGCGGAGCTCTCTTTCGGAGTCATCTTTGTAAAGGAGATCACTTCAGGGTTCTGCTCGGCCTGGTGGATGTGCCCCGGGCCGTGGCAGCCTTCGCAACCCCGCTTGTCCAGCGGGAGGTGCGGATCGGCCATCATGCTGGCGTGACCTGACTTGGCGAAATTCGTTGTCGTACTGGGGTGACATTCTGCGCAGCCTTGATCGCCCATGAAGTCGTCCGGCTTCGCTCTCGAGAAAAGCTTTTGAGCTTGGGATTCGTTCTTGGAGTTTTGATCCGCGCTCGTGAACCCGTACATCAACAACGCGACGCCGACAGCGAAAATGATTGCCTGTATTCTCACTGGATCCTCCACACGGTTGGGCTAACCTTCATTTCGATCTCAAGGACTTCTTTCCCCACAACAGCCAAAGCTTATCCAAACGGACGGGCAAAATTCGGCAAATTAGGCAAAAGATCGTCGTCCAGGTGTAGTGAGTTTCGACCACACCTTCCCCTTTTAGCTTCAAATCTCGCCAATTGCAGCCGCTATGGCTCGCAGGAAAGACCCTCTTGAGTAATGTCGGACTGCCGGTGGGGAGCAAACCGGACCTCTATAACAGGCGGTGCCATCCAAGAACTTCGGACCCTTGCGCGCAGCGGTTCTCACTTCCATCGCGCTATTGGCTTTTGCCTCTGATTTTGCTTACCCGGAGGATCGTGATTGCCGCGGCGCTCACCTTGGGAGGAGTTGGGGCCGCCATCCGCGGTAAGTCGGAGTTTGAGCGGTCAGCTTCGGGGTAGACATGAATAGGACCGCCTGGCACTGGATACAGGCGCCGATATTTGACTCAAAATACTGGCCCCTCATAACCAAAAAACCGACCCCAGAAAGAGTCGGTTTTAAGTTCAAATCTTTGGTGGACCGTGTAGGGCTCGAACCTACGACCCGCTGATTAAGAGCCCTAGCGGGTGGGGGTTTTTTGAGCCCGTTGAACCTAACTCGTCGCACAAACGTGCGAGTTTCGGAACGAATCCG
>JAYROD010000029.1:0-10788 GCA_041911835.1 Fimbriimonadaceae bacterium
AAACGCCTGGCATGATCGGCATCCCGGGATAGTGGCCCTCGAAGAACGCCTCGTTGATCGTGACATTCTTCAGTCCTTTGCAGGTCTTGCCTGGGACGACTTCGAGGATACGATCCACCAGCAGCATCGGATATCGATGCGGCAGATACTCCATGATCTCTTCGACAAGCATCTGGTGGTCAGCCATCACAGAGTGTATACCTTGAGGGCGCGGAGTCGGTTCGGAACGCAGCCGTTGAAGCGGGTGTGGAAATCTCTGCAATGTCCGGCTCAGAATCAAGAAATCCGGCGGATAATAGCGCTATGGTTCCCGTTGCATACCGCACGACGGCGACGGTGCAGACCGAAGGAAAGCTCGAAATAACCATTCCTGGCCTTCTCGTAGGAGAAACCGTCGAGATCGTCGTGCTTCCAATTGGACAAGACTGGGACGGGTGCGATGCTGCGGACAGCTTTATCGGAAGGCCCCGAGGCGCCGTGTCCCGATTCAGAGTGGACGAGATCATCCTCCATGAGCGTGAAGCTTGGGAAGGCTGACCCGGACCCTGACCGAACTCTGATCCCGGCGAGGGCATGGCCCTAACCGGGAACGGTTACACTCTCTTGGGCTGGAAGCGGCTGCCGCCTCCAGCCCAGGTGATCCATCAGAACACGGTTACGGAGATTGTCGATTCAGGACCGGTTTGAATTCCGGCTTTCGCCGTCAAGGTTGTGGTGCCCGGCGAAGCTCCTGAAAAGAACTTCAACGCATCGTTCAACGTGATGACGCTCTGGCCCGCAGGCGCGGTGAACTTGATGAATTTATCCGTGAGGAGTGTCGCACCACCCGAGTCGACCACCCGCGCCCCGAGGTTGACGGTACTGCCAGTGAATGTCGTATAGACGCCATTGGGCTGAACATCGGTCCCATTGGCCGAGATCACCAGGTGGTCGATTCGCTCGTCAAGGCGCGAACTGACGACAAGCTCTTGGCCCGCAGCCAGGGGAACGTCGAATTCGATTGTTGCGATGCCTAAAGACTGGCCACGTGCCGCGTCCGTGTTCCCTGTGAATCCTTCAACCTGGAGAATGTAGTGGCCATTAGTTAATTGAAGGCCACCAATGAAGTACTCCATCGTTACGGCTCCTGGGTCGGCCGGCCGAGCGAAGAAAGCTGGAATCGAGGTCCCTGTCTGCGTCTGAGTGAGGACG
This sequence comes from Fimbriimonadaceae bacterium, assembly GCA_041911835.1. Classification (GTDB taxonomy): domain Bacteria; phylum Armatimonadota; class Fimbriimonadia; order Fimbriimonadales; family Fimbriimonadaceae; genus JAYROD01. The sequence goes on from JAYROD010000029.1 coordinate 1,192, forward strand.
ACCCCGATTCCGCCGACGTACCCGGCGACGTCACGGGAATACTCGATGGCTCCCCACTTCACCTTGAATTTTGGCAAATCCCCGACGTTAGCTTTCACCGTGATCGGCGCGCTCGTCGATTGCCCGTGGAATGACACGGAGATGTCGCCGCTCAGATCCTGTTGAAGGCTCGACGAGGCGGTGAACACGTTGCTCGAAGGGTTGATCGTGCCGAGGTCCGGCGGAGCAACCGAAAACACAAAACTGGTGTCGGCAGCCGACGTGAGCACGACGGTGTTGCCGTTGTAAGCCGTGGCGACAAGACCGACCTGCTGGCCCGGAAAGAGTGGCGCCATCCCTCCCGCAATATTGAGGCCGATACTGGTGACCGAGGTCGACAGGTTCGCACTAATGTCCAGTGGACCTGTGGCCCCCGCGATCACCGGAATGTTCGCAAACGCCAAAAGCTGGCCAGTGGGCAGAAGTGCATGGTATCCCCTTACTTGAAGCACGAACGGCGTGCCGTTGTTGAACGGTCCGAACTGCCCGCTTGTGTTCCCACGAGAGAGCACGACGGGCACGCCGACCGGGTTATTGAGTTCGTCGACCAACGTCACCTGCAAACATCCGATCGAACTGTCGGCAGCTTTGCCGGAATAAGGTTCAAAGAGGGCGTTGACCCCAATAGTCGACGTAGCAGGAGACGGATTGTCGCCTCCTCCCCCTCCGCATCCTGCGGCGATCAGAAGCGCGACCAGCGCGGACAGTCCAGCTTTCTTCATCGTGATCCTCCTGTGGGTTGGACGGCTATTCAACCATCGAAATACTCACATCTTCCGTCAGAATTCCCGCGTGGGCGGCTGCTTCCTCCATCTCTCTGAAGGTTCTCATTCCAGAGGGCAAATTCGCAAGGATCTCTTCTCCATAGCGCTTGCTGGTCAATCGCGGATCGAGCAGCGCGATCACTCCTCGATCGCTGGCGCACCGGATGAGCCTTCCGGCGCCTTGCCGCATCATCATTTTGGCGTTTGGGAGCGAGTAGCCGGAAAAAGGCTCGACCCCGATCGACTGAAGCCAGGCCATCCGAGCCACTTGTGGTGGGTCGACGGGCACGTCGAACGGAATTCGCACTAGGGCGACGCAGCTGAGGGTGTCCCCCGGAGCGTCGAATCCAGTCCAGAACGAACGAACCGCGAACAGCGAAGAGCGGGACTCGGATTTGAATCGCTCCCCGACGCTGGCGACGCCGGTCGCCCGCTGCAAGAAGATCGAGGCTTCGGGCAGAGCGGCTTTTACCCTGAGGTATGCGGCCTCCATCTCCCGACGACTGTGGAAGAGCGCCAAGGTGCGTCCACCGCAGATCCGTATGATCTCAACCAGCTGTCGGGCAATCGCATCGAAGTAAGCATCTTCGGTGCCTTCCTTTCGAGCAATCGAGGGGTCTGGCACGGCGCCGCCGGGAGGCAAATACAACGCCGCCTGTGACGAAAAGTCAAATGGAGACGGCAATACTTCCTCGAATTCCGGCTCAAAGCCGGTCTGTCGCCTGAAGAACTCAAAGTTCTGATCGAGCGCAAGGGTTGCCGACATGCATACCGTCGGGGTGCGCGACCATAGGATCTCCCTGAGTGGACCGGAAAGATCGATGGTGTCGTGCCGGAGCGTCGTCATCCCAGAGTGCTCGTTGGCATAGCTCACGCTCACGCCTTGCGGTTGGAAGAGCCAGTGGCAACCTTGAGCAAACTCGCGAAGGAAAAGCGTGTAGTTCTTCACGGCGTCTTTTGCTTCGATGATCTTCTCAGAATCGATGAGGTCCTCGTCATCCCAGCGCTTGAGCAGCCGAGCGATGTCTTTCGAAAAGCCATTGCAGGCGAAGGCTGCCTCGGCAGAGAGATCTTTTGCCTGGTCCAATGCCTGGCGCGTGCAGATCGCTTGGACCTGGGGCTGCTGCAAAAGACGTTCCGGCGACGCGGCCAAGATTCCCGCTCCCCCCACTTTCCCCCCGTATTCACGCACGGACGTCTGGAGCCTGGCAATGCTTTGTCGAAAGTCATCGCATAGCCCGCGCCACTCTTGCACCAGACCGGCCTGGGGAGCGATCGGCTCGATAGCCTGTTCGATCTTGCCCGCAAGCCCGATTAAGACCGCGAGGCGGGACTCGTTCAACTCGAACTCCATCGCATTTGCCGCGGCCTGAGGGAAATCGTGAGCCTCGTCGATGACCAGAAAGTCGTAGTCTCCCAAGAGGCTCATCTCGCCTTCGCTGGCATGGCGAAGCTGAGCATCCTGCAACACGACGCTGTGGTTGGTAATGACGATCTCGGCCCGCTCCGCTCCTCTGCGCGCACGATAGTAGTAGCAATCGTGATAGTGTGGACAGAGCCGCGCAGGACAGACCGGCGGGGCGGCGATTCGAGGCCATGCTCGACTGAGCTCCCGGGGTGGAAGGCCCGCTAAGAGCCGAAATTCCGTTTCAATTCCTTGCGAAGCCTGTCGGCGAAAGTTCGACGTCGCGCTCAAGACGGCCTTGTTGCCTGCGGCAAACAACGAATCCGTTTCCTGTTTGAGCCCCTCGATTTCGGCTAAACAGGCGTACCGCTGGCGACCGATCAGGAACTGAGTCCGCGGGAGATCATCCTCGAACAGGGACGAGGCCAGCGGGAGGTCCTTCCGCCAATATTGTTCGGCCAATACGTTCGTGTAGGTTGCGATGACCGTCCGCTTACCCGAGGCTATTGCGGCCGCGATCGCCGGAACCAATGCTGCGAGCGACTTTCCGAGCCCGGTTGGCGCCTCGAATGCTCCGCTAGAGCCGACTTCGAGGGAATCCCCGATGAGAAGGGCGAGCTGCCGCTGGTCGGGCCGGTCGATGAAGCCCGGCTGTTCAGCCAGTCTCGAAAAGGCCTGATCGATGAGCGCCTGAAGGGTCGGCACAACCTCAGTTTGACCTAAGCGCGGAGCGTCGCGAACATGAGCGCAGCAGCGCTTGCCATGACCAGGGCGGTGAAGTATCCAATTCCCTTGATCAGCTTGGGGCTCGTTCTGGAGCCCATCACTTGGCGATCACTCGTGAGCATTGTCATCATCAGCACCAAAGGCGGAGCCAAGACTCCGTTGACGATTGCGGCCCAAAAGAGCGCACGAACGGCGCTCACATTAGCAAAGTTCAGAATGAGGCCCACGACCACCGCGCCGACGACGACCCAATAGAACTTCTTGCCCACATGGGGGCGGTCATTGAGCGAACCACGCCAGTGCTTGGCTTCTGCGATCGCATATGCGGCTGAACCTGCCAGGACTGGCACACCCAGCATTCCGGTTCCAACGATTCCAATGGCGAACAGCAGGTAGGCCAATTGTCCAGCCAAAGGTCGAAGCGCTTCGGCGGCCTGCCTCGCTGTCTCAATATTGGTTAGGCCATGCTTGTGGAGCGTCGCCCCGGTCGTGACGATGATGAAGTACATCACGACATTGGAAAATCCCATTCCGGTCAATACGTCGATGTTTGCCGCCTTGAGGTTGGCGTTTTGTGGTCCACATCGCGCCTCGGCTGTTTTCAAGTGGTGCTCCTTCTCTTCTTCGACTTCCTGAGCCGCCTGCCAGAAAAATAGATAGGGGGAGATGGTCGTGCCGAGAATGGCCACGAAGGTCGCTATGTATTCTGGCCCCCACTCGAATTCGGGGACGAAGGTTGCCTTGAGAACCGCCCCCCAATCCGGCTTGGCGAGGAACGCAGCGAAAACATAGGCGAAAAGCGCCAAGGTCAGCCATTTGAAGATTTGGGCCATGCGCCGATAGCTGAAGAAGACGAGCGAGCCGATAATCACCGCAGCGAAAATGGGCATCCAGAGCCTCGCATCGACGCCGGTAAGCATCTGAAGCGACTCACCCATGCCTGCGAGGTCCGCGCCGATATTGACGATGTTGGCCACCGCAAGCATCGAACACGCCAGCCAAAGAACCCAAGGCGAATATCGACGTCGTAGGTTCGCTGCGAATCCGCGTCCTGTCACTATGCCGAGCCGCGCGCACATAATCTGAACGCCGGCCATCATCGGGAAAGAAAAGAGGACCGTCCAAAGCTGCGCGTAACCGAATGCTGCGCCAGCGATGGAGTAGGTGGAAATTCCGGACGGGTCGTCGTCGGCGGCCCCGGTGATCAGCCCTGGTCCAAGATCGCCAAAGAAACTGCGGACATGGTCCTTGAGCTTGGTCGGCAATTTGGGCGCAGCCATTTCACTCGATTATCGCCTAAGCGGATTCCAAGATCTTTGTGGCATCATCGGACGACTTGCCGCAACCTTCCTCTGATTGCGGACATAGGACAATCATATGCAGGCAATCGTCGATTTCTTCCTCCATATGGACGATGGCTTGCGCCGCGTCATCTCGGAGTATGGGGGTTGGACTTACGCGCTGCTGTTTCTCATCGTCTTTTGCGAGACGGGACTAGTCGTCACTCCTTTCCTCCCGGGCGACACGCTGTTGTTCGCCGCCGGAATATTCGCCGGAACCGGCGATCTTAGTCTCGGATTCGTATACCTCGTCCTTATCGGCGCTGCTCTGACGGGCGACAACTGCAACTACTTCATTGGTCAGGGTTTGGGCCACAAACTGTTCAAATCGGAGAGGGCGAGATTCTTTAAACCCTCGAAGCTCGCCAAGACCCACGCGTTTTTCGAGAAGTACGGGGGGAAGACCATCATCCTTGCCCGCTTTGTGCCGGTCGTCCGGACGTTTGCGCCGTTTGTCGCCGGAATGAGCGAGATGACCTACGCCCATTTCATCAAATACTGCATCATAGGGGCCTGCATCTGGGTCGGACTGATCGTCACCCTGGGCTACTACTTCGGCAATAACCCGTTCGTCAAACAGCACTTCGAAGCGGCGATGATGATCTTCATCGTGCTTTCTCTGGTCCCGCCCTTCATCGAATATTTCCGTCACCGTGCCCAGGAGAAGCGCTCGAAGCCGAAATCGAGCCCAAAGCAGGCTCCAGAAGAGATCGTGTAGCCTTTGCCCGGCAAGGACGTCTAAATCCGCGGAGGGATCCGATGCTGTTACCTGCGACCTTGCTCACCATCGCGTTGACCCAGAATTTGGCTACGGTTCAACCCCCTCAGAATCACCTGATCGGAGCTTGGATTCCTGATGGAACTGCAAGGTGCTCGAATCCCGCACTGAACGGCCAGCTCTATGGCGGAGTCGGCTTCGCCAAGGGTCCCGGAGGCCGACTAGTCTTCGAATTCGACGGCCGAAATGGCGCAATCGAAATCCCCGATGCCCCCTGTGCACGCCTCACTGGATCCTTCACGGTGACGGCGTGGGTCTGGGTCCGGGAATACAATGTCCCTTCCAGCTCGCCACAGAGCCAAATCTTCTTCAGAGGAGACGACCGATGCGGGTTCGATCCGATCCATCTCACCCTGCTGAACGATGGTAGGTTCGAATTCGGAATCGACGGCGTCAGCGGCGAGCGGAACAGCGTTGCCGCTCCTGCAAAGCTCGGCACCTGGGTCTTTTTGTGCGGCAGCTTCAATGATGAGACAGGCGCAATCAGCCTATTCTGCAACGGAGTGTTAATGGCGCGCACCTATTCGGCATTGCGACCATTTGCCGATTTGGAGCAATCATGGAAGCCCGGCATCGCTATTGGAAACACGCAATTCCCACAAGGCGGACGCCATTGGCAGCCATTTAACGGATTTATCGGTGAAGTTCGCTTATATGATATGGCAATCGAAGACCCGGTCGGAGCCGGGCTCTACGAATCTAAGAATTAAGCGCCTAGACGATCGGGGTTAAGGCCCTCCAATTCGGATAATACGAAGAGTCCATCTCGGCGCACGAGTACGTCATCAAACCAAATTTCTCCGCCTCCATATTCGGGTCGCTGGATCATCACGGTATCCCAGTGGATCGCGGACTTGTTGCCGTTGCCTCCAGGGGGCGGATAAGCGTTTCCTGGCGTGAAGTGGAAGCTGCCTGCGATCTTCTCGTCGAACAGCGTATCCTTCATCGGATGCAGCACATGAGGATTGAATCCGAGTGACCACTCGCCGATGTATCGAGCGCCTTCGTCGGTGTCGAGAATCTCATTTAATCGCTCTGTGCTCGACCCTGCGGAGGCATCGACGATTTTGCCATCCTTGAGCGTGTACCTGATGTCCTTAAACTCTGTACCTTGATACAGCGAAACCGTATTGAAAGAGATCGTGCCATTCACCGAATCTCTTACGGGACAAGAGAAGCACTCCCCGTCTGGAATGTTCGCTTCTCCGGTGCATGCGACGCTCCCGATATCTTTGATTGAAAACGTCAGATCGGTTCCCGGCCCTTTTAGTCGAACACGATCTGTCTTATCCATCAAATCCTTGAGCGGTTTACACGCCTTCTCCATCTTCTTATAGTCCAGCGTGCAGACTCTAAAATAGAAATCTTCGAACGCCTGGGTGCTCATGTTCGCCTGTTGAGCAAAGGACGCTGTCGGCCACTTGAGCGCGACCCACTTCGTGTTCGGGACCCTGCGCTCGAAGACCACTGGGGTCGCGTAAAACTGTTGCCACTGCTTTTGGATATCGGGGGGAATGTCGCTGCCTTCAGCATAGTTGTGCGACCCCCGAAGAGCGATGTACGCCGTCATGCGATCCATTTCGAACGCCTCGATCTCCGCGATGAGTTTTGCGTTGGCCTCGTTCATGCCGAGCATCAACTGGCGCTTTGCTCGTTGTGTCTCGAGCCGGAGGGCAACCTTGGCCCCGCTCTGCTGGCAGACGCGAATCACCTCGGCGAGGTCGGCATCCGGAATGTCGAAGGCATGGATAAGAAGGTTATCGTCCGCGGTGAGCTTGACGCTGTGGTTGGCGAGCAATTCTGCGAGGCGGGTCACTCTTGGGTCGATCATGAACTTGAGGGTACCTGGCAAGAGTCAGACAGAAAAACGCCCGGCTCCGAGAGCCAGGCGTTCGAACTGCGATCGTCAAGTTTGACTTACTTGCCAGTCGTCGCAGGGGGAGTCGTCGGAGGAGTCGAACCAGCAGTGCCTGCACCGGCGGTCTCGCCCATCTTGTTGTCACCGGCAGTGCCAGCACCAGCGGTGCCCGCTCCAGCGGTCTCGCCCATCTTGTTGTCACCAGCGGTACCGGCTCCAGCCGTCGACGGAGCAGCAGTCGTGCCCGATGTCGTCGCGCCAGCAGTCTCACCCATTTTGTTGTCGCCAGTCGTCGCCGGAGCAGCAGTCGTGCCGGTCGTCGTCGTTGCGTTCGTGTCGCCCTGGCTTTCGTCCTTCTTGCAGCCAACGGCAAATGCGCCGATCAAGATGCTTGCAGCAAGCAAGCCCATCCACTTTTTCATATGTGATTTACCTCCAGATATGCGGCGGCCACGCAGCCGCCAACAACCAAGTACGCCGGTTGTCTGCCGTATGGTACCAGAGTGTTAAAAACTTGGCAACAAATCACTTAGAGCTTCTGGCGAAGCCGAAACACTGACAATCCTCCACTGCGAGGATGGGAACACGAGCCAGCGAGTCGCTCGCTCCCGCTTGAGGACGATCGTCACCTTTGGAATTTGACGATCGATGCTGATTCCGAAGCCGCTGACCTTCACGTGCGCCGATGTCACCACTTGGGCGTCTTCTCCTCGGATCTCGGGGTCGATCTGTCCGAACTGGACTTCTGGCTTAGCTTTCCTGACGAAGTCGGCGATCTGCCGTCTGTCAACCACCTGTTCGCCGTTATATGTTAAGTTTTGACTGAGGAACTCTAGCACACCGCCAGGACGTCCTTCCTTTCCGGCCTGAACGCTTTCCGCGAGCGCCTGATTGATGAGCTCACGATCGGATGGACCAAAAAGCGTTATCCGCAGCGCAAGGACACCGAGCCCCAAAATGACCAAGCCTACGATTATCTTCGCCGTCTTTCCCATGGCGTCGTCACCTCTGCTGACTCAAGGGACGCCGGGCGCTGTCGAATCGTTTGAATCTACAGGCAGCTTTCGGCGACTGCCTGGACGTCGAGCGCCATTTGCTTGGAGAGATCCTCCATCGAATCGAACTTCAATTCGTCCCGTAGCCGGCGGAGAAGGTGCAGGCTGATCGGAGCTCCGTATAAGCTACGGTCCTCAAAATTGAGCAAAAAAGCCTCGATCGTTCGCGTTTCGCCCCCAATCGTCGGACGCACTCCAATACTGATCGCGGCAGCAAAATCGCCTAGAGGCGTGGAAGCTCTCCCGGCGTAGATCCCGTGCTTCGGCATGAGGGTGGCTCTCGATCGCTCCAGATTAATCGTGGGGTATCCCAGTTTCCGGCCCAGTTTCTGACCTGCGACGACGACGCCATCGATGCGAAATGGCCGTCCAAGCAGTCTGGAGGCGGATTCAACCTCTCCATCTGCGATCAGCTCTCGAATTCGTCGGCTGCTGACGCGCTCGCCCTCGATGAGGAACGCAGGAACAACTGTCGTGGGGAACCTCGCTCGCAGCCACTCTGGATCGCCCTCCCGACCGTGCCCAAAAGCAAAATCGTGGCCGACAATGGCTCTAGAGGCTTTCAGCTTGCCAATCAGTATTCGATCCAGAAAGTCCTGCGCCGTCATTTGGGCAAGCGACTGGTCGAAGTGAAGCACCAAACAGGCCGAGATGCCAGTTGAAGCGATTTGCTCGAGGTCTTCTTCAAGCGAGGCAATCGCGGGAGGACACCGGTCCGGCGCCAACGTGGCTGCAGGGTGTCGGTCAAAGGTGACTGCGACGCTCGGCATTTCCGCGTCGGCGGCTATGCGGGCGGCCGTGCCGAGCAGCTCACGATGGCCGAGATGGACTCCATCGAATGTGCCGACGCAGACTGCTGCCTGGGTCCATTCGACGTCCACCGAGTCTAACCCGAAATGCGTGAGCATCAGCGGCTATTGTACGCTCTCGGGCTTCGAGGGCTGGGAATCGCCACGGTGGCGCTTGGAGACGACCGAAACGACGCTCATTACGATGACGGATGCCAGAACCGCGGAGCCCAAGATCGAAGGCGAATACCATATGAGGTCGACGCGAGTCGGCTCTCCCAAAGAGTAGGCCAGCGCTTTGCCGTCGTCCCGCATAAACTTGAATGTCAGCAAGATCCCGAAATACGCCAGGGGCAAGGTGAAATTGAGCGGTGGGCGCAAGCGCTGCGAGCCGATAAGCGACGGCAGAATCAGGGCGGTGAGCGTCAGAATGATCGCCGCGAAGGCGGGATCGAACGCCACTCTTAGATAGGTGAGCGGCCCGCTCTCCCCCAGTCTCCAAATCGTGAAGAATCCCACGAGTGCGGTCGTGACGAAGAGGATGCTGGCAGCTTCCATGGCGGTGGGCAACACAGCCAACCGATTTCCGAAACGGGCCCTAGCGCTGCTGCCTTGGGCTAAATCATCGAATGACATCGTCCCCAATCAGGCTATTCCGGAACATCCTCGGAGCGGGTCTCCGACGCCGCTCGATTCTCCTCTTGAATCTGTTCGTAGATCTCCTTGCGGTGCACAGCAACGGTGCGGGGCGCCTTGATACCCAAACGAACCTGCTCGCCTCGAACTTCGAGAACGACCACTTCGACGTCGTCACCGATGACAATACTTTGATTGATCTTTCGCG
>JAYROD010000030.1:0-2434 GCA_041911835.1 Fimbriimonadaceae bacterium
GTCTCTTAACTCTCAGAGATCAAAGTTCGGACTGTCTAGGCTCTGACCCTTGAGTGATGTGCCATGATTCATGTATATACATGAAGGTGTTTACCTGGGATATTACCAAGGCCATCGCCAATTTCGAGAAGCACGGCGTTCCGTTCGAGGAAGCAGCGACGGTGTTTGACGATGCCATCGGCTGAGAGTGGGAGGACCTGACACATTCCCATGTCGAGCCTCGATTCAAGAGGCTTGGTCTATCTGTAAGCAATCGAATGTTGTTGGTGGTATATACCTTGAGGAGGGTTCAGCGTGAAAAAGAAACTATCCGCATCATCAGCGCAAGGCAGGCGAATCGCAAGGAGCGTCAGGCATATGCCAGACTCAAAGATTGATTTCTCGGATATTCCCGAATCAACCGATGAAGAGCTTCGGCGCGCTCGTCGGGTGGGCAGGCCGGCAAGCGGTACGGCGAAACAACTCATCGCCATCAGGCTTTCGCCGAAGCTGCTGAATCAGCTTCGAAAGATGGCAGCGAAGCAGAGGAAGCCCTATCAAACGTTGATCCACGAGCTGCTGGAGAAGGCGGCATCCAGAGCGGCCTAGGCACTGAAAGCGTTTCGCGCCTATGATCGACTGACAGCAGAGGAAGACAGCAACTGAAGGGTTCTTGGTCCATCGCGAGTAATCCTCAATCCGCTTCTGCGTTTTACGTTTCAATTTTCACGTCTCACGAGTGACGTTTCATGTTGGATGCCTCCCATTCATCCACGAAATACGCTTCACGAACGACGAGCGATGCCCTTCCCATTCGCCTTGAAGACGTTTATCGTGGAATCTCGTGATCAGGCCTGGGCCTGCTGTCTCTGACCTTCCGTCCACGTCGCCGATGGCGAAGAGCGTCTCGACTGCTTCCCTGACCTGCCGGGTGTGGGATGTGGGCAATATCCCCGGTCTACGGGCGCGATGTGGGCTGACTTGAACCGGTCGTTCCCTGTTACAATGGCCACCCTTACGAAGCTGTGCTCAAGGAAAGGTCTGTGATGTCGAAGCCCTCACAACCGAATGCCGTGCTTGTGGCTATCCGTACCCCCCGCGTGACTGCGGAGGAGGTGGACAGTTCGCTGCAAGAGCTCACCCGTCTGGTGAAGACGCTGGGATATAACGTCGTGGGCCGTGTGACGCAAAAGCGGAGTTCCGATCGATATGCCGCGGTTCTGGGAGAGGGCAAACTCGCCGAATTGGCGCTGTGGACCGGTGGGTCCGGGAAAATCGAATCGGCATTTGGTCGGCCGAAGAACAAGGCGGCGAAGGATGAGGCGGATGAATCGGACGTCGAGGAAGAACCAGACGGGGACGAATCGGATGACACCATCGAGACGCTCTCCGGCCCACGCGAGAAGGCCCAGATTGTCATCGTAGACTGTGATCTATCGCCGTCCCAATTGAAAAACCTTGAACGCGCGGCCGGCGTGCCGGTGCTCGATCGGACCGGGGTCATCATTGAGATTTTCAGCCGGCACGCGCGAACGAGAGCGGCTCGGCTGCAGGTGGAGATCGCGCGGCTGAACTATCTCGCGCCTCGGTTGCGGGAAACCGGCGGCGGCAGCGAGCGGCAGGGCGGGGGAGTCGGGGGCAAGGGAGCCGGGGAAACGAGTCTCGAGCTCGATAAGCGCCGAATCCGCGATCGTACGAAAGAACTCCGAGAGGAATTGGCGGCGATTGGGGACGAGCATCAGACGCGCCGCGCCAGGCGGGAACGCGAATTGACGGTCGCGCTCGTGGGGTACACCAATGCCGGGAAATCCTCGCTCATGCGTGCGATGACGGGCAGCGAGGTGCTCGTGGCCGACAAACTGTTCGCCACGCTCGATACCACCATCCGGCCCTTGTATCCCGAGACACGTCCGAAAGTGCTCCTGTCCGATACGGTGGGATTCATCAAGAAGCTCCCGCATGACCTGGTGGCGTCGTTCAAGTCGACACTGGATGAAGCGGCCAGCGCATCGCTCTTGCTGTTTGTCGTCGATGCCTCGGATCCTTCCTTTCGCTCCCAACTCGACGTTACGCGGAAGGTGTTGGGGGAAGTCGGCGCCACGGATGTCCCCAGCTTGCTGGTGTTGAATAAGCGAGATCGTCTAGGGACGAATGAACTCGCGGCACTCAAGGCGGAATATCCCGACGCGGTCATACTGTCCACGAGAAACAAGGACGATCTACAGGCGCTTCGCGAGCGCATCATGGGCTACTTTGAGAGCGATATGCTCGACGAGGAATTACGCATTCCGTTTACCGCTCAAAAGCTCGTTGCGGAGATCCGCGCCCGGATGCGCATTTTGTCCGAAGAATATGATGCCGAGGGGCTCACGCTAAAGGTGCGATCAACTCCTGAGAACCTGACTGCGATCAAACAGAAGCTCGCGCACATTCCGAAACTGTAGCGTCCATCACA
>JAYROD010000031.1:0-3360 GCA_041911835.1 Fimbriimonadaceae bacterium
CCTCGATGGTCTTGCCCGTCACCTGGGTCGCTTCGCCCGGCTTCTCGCCGACGCGCATGCCCTCCTTGAACCCGCGGACCGCGCCGCCGAGGTCAGTGCCGATGGTACGGAGCTTCTTCGTGCCGAAGACGAGCATCACGATCACGAGCACGATCATCCAATGCCAGATGCTGAACGATCCCATACAGCCTCCTAAACGCGCCTGGCGAGCATCGGACCGAGGGGGTCCGGACCACCAAGCACATGCATGTGGACATGATACACCTCCTGCAATCCGACCCTCCCCGTGTTGACGATGGTGCGGAAGCCGTCGCCCGCACCTTCAGCACGAGCGAGCTCTCCGGCCTTCGCCATCATCTTTCCGAGCGCCCGGTGATGGGTCATGTCCGCTTCGTACATCGTCGCCACGTGCGCCTTCGGAATCAGCAGCAGGTGCACGGGCGCCTGCGGGTTGATGTCGCGGAACGCGAGGATGTCGTCATCTTCGTAAACCCGGGTACACGGCAGCTCGCCGCGGACGATGCGGCAGAAAATGCAGGTTTTCGAGTCGCCCTGCACGCTCATTTCCGGGATGCCTTCTCGTCGATGCCGGAGATGCCCTCACGCCGGTGCAGCTCCGCGAGGACATCGCGGTGGCTGAGGCCGTGGCGGGCCAAGAGGACCATGCTGTGGAACCAGAGGTCCGCCGTCTCCCGCACGAGGTGCAGCCGGTCGCCGGATTTGGCGGCCAGGACGGTTTCGATCGCCTCCTCGCCGACCTTTTTCAGCAGCCGCTCCTCATCCCCGGAAAGCAGGGTCGCGACGTAGGACCTGCCCGCGTCACCGGAACGCCGCGCCTCGATGGTCGCGCACAGGCGATCGAGGGTTTCGGACACGCTCGGACGTTCGCCAGCGCTCATGTGGCCTCCTTGCCTTTGCCGCCGTAGATCCTCTCCGGATCCTTGCGGACCGGATCGCGCCAGCTTCCAAAGGGCCAAATCGTAGCCGATCTTCAACCCTCCCGCTATGAGAAACGGCAGCCCCAAAGCCGGTACCGCGAAAGCCGCACCCGTGAATACCGGCGCAACGGATGTCCCGATGCTCCTGGCGACGTTGGTCACTCCGCCTGCTGCCGAGCGCTCGTTCGGATCGACGACGGTAATGACGTATGCTTGCCGCGTCGGTACGTCCATCTGTGAGAGACAGAATCGAGCGAGTAAAACGATCAGCGCCAACTCAAAGCTCGGCATGAGCGGCACGAGCATGAGCAGCACATTCGAGGGGATGTGGGTCCACACCATCGTATTGATCAATCCAAATCGCTTCGCCAGCCGAATGGCAAGGAGCGAAGAAATCCCAGCGAAGATGTTTCCAAAGAAAAGAAGCGTGCCAAGCTGACCCTCTGTTGCGCCCCATCGAAGATGAAACCAATACACGATCAGGCTTTGCATGACGAATCCGCCGGCAAAAGCATCGATCGAGAACAGACCCGAAAGTTTCAAAACGGTGGCTTTGCTTTTGTGCAGCCCAAGCCAAACTGGAACAGTCGGTTTGACGGTCGAGGTCTCAGCCCTATTCGTCAGTCCGGCGTACAGAGCAAGCATTAGGATGCCCAGCGTTCCATGACCGACGATGACCGCTCGGAAGCTATCGAGCTGGCTCCAACCTCTGGTTTGGAGGAACTGTGATCCGATGCCACCTGAGAGCGCTCCAAGAGCAGTGGCGAAGTAGCCCGTCAGGTTGTACCAAGCGATCACGCCAACGCGTTTCTCTGCCGGTAGCTCCTCCGAGAGCGCTGCTTGCTCGATCGGAAGGAACGGCCCCACCTCGTTTCCCGAAGGGCTCAAAACACCCAGTGTCGCCGCAATCAACAGGAGCCAAAACGTTCCGCTCATGGCGAAGACGATTGACGAACCGAGCATGAGCAGGGCGCCGATCATCAGCGTCTTCCGCCGCCCGAACCGATCCGCCCGCGTCGTCAGAAAGAGGGAAAGGCCGGTGTCACCCAGCATCGTGAGGGCAAATAGCACCCCTATGGCCGTTTTGTTGAGTCCTACCTTTTCAAGGTAGAGCGCCAATACGACCGCCAGCATGCCGTACGCGAACATACGCATGGCACGGGTCGCAAACAGGAGGCGCAGATCGCGCAGTTACTTGGCTCCCAACTGCGAGTTTCTAATCACGTTCAGTCACCTTCTTCTGACAAAACGCATAGAGCGCGTCGTACATCGGCGTTTCCAATTCGATCTTTTTGTGATCGTCCAATCCATGAATCAGCGCAAAGCCGTGCGCGATCGCATACAGCCCCCGACCTTCCGGCGACGTGTCGCGGTCTGCGGTGACGTCGGCGGCATGTACGATCTTCGCCAACTCCACCAGCGCCGCATCGCCCATCAAGCCGTACTTGAGCATGATGCTCTCGAACGAGCATCGCCCGTCGACATGCCCCAGCTCGTCACCCGCGTTGTCAAAAGGGATGGCGCCCGTCTCAGCGGCAACTCGCGCCACAGCATCGCGAGGCACATAGAGGAACTCGGCGTCCTTGTCGATGAACCGCTTGATAAGCCAAGGGCAGGCGATGCGGTCGACGTTGGCATTCTCGCGCGTGATGAACTTCATGCCCCAGTATAGGATCAGTTCGCATCGATTTCGCACAGTGCACGGCAACGCGGCGCGCGCTCAATCTCCCCTTGCAACACCCAAAAACATGTGATATACTGAACCATATGGTTCAGTATGGACAGACCCACTTCGATGCCTCGTTCGGCGCGCTCTCGGACGCCACCCGACGCGGAGTTCTGGAGCAACTCGGGCGTGCGGACGCTTCGATCACGGCCCTTGCCGAGAAGTTCCACATGACCCTGACGGGCATGAAGAAACATGTAGGGGTCCTAGAGCAAGCGGGGCTCGTCAGAACGGAGAAGGTTGGACGTGTGCGGACCTGCAAGCTCGGGCAGCGTGCGCTGGAAGAAGAGGCGGCATGGATCGAGGGGTATCGCCAGCTCTGGGCCGCGCGCTTCGACGCGTTGGACAGCGTTGTCGAGGAACTGAAGCGGAAGGAGAATGCTGATGGAAGGTAGTAAGAGCAGCACGATGGATGCCTCGAGCGAGATCGAGGTGTTCGAACACCTCATCTGCGGATTCACGGGCGGAATCCTCCGCCGAGCACGGGAGATCCCCGAGGAAAAGTGGAACTGGAGCTTCTCCGAGCGCACGCCTACTGCCCGAGAGATATGCGAGCACGCGTGGATGTGGCTGCGGGCCGATCGCCAAGAGATAACGGCCCGTCAAGAATCCATTCCCGATCCTCCTCAGCACCGCGCCCAGATGCTCGACTTGCTCGAAAGCGAGAAGGAGGCGTGGCGGGAGCTCATCCAAGCC
>JAYROD010000032.1:0-7086 GCA_041911835.1 Fimbriimonadaceae bacterium
CCACAGTCCAACCACGAACCTCGCTTACGACTATGAAGGGCGAGTGACCTCGATCACTTATCCCAACAGCTCGACGAACACCAACACCTACAACGGCCTCGACACGAGGGTCGGGATGACCGATTCAGCGGGCAGTAAGACGTTCAAGAGGAATGGAATTGGCGTCACTTCACCGGTGCTTTCCGATGGTTTGGCCAATTACACACCCGGCCTCTCCGAGCGAAGAAGCGGCTCCTCCACCTTCTACCACGGCGGGATCAAGAGCAACGACGCGCAATCATCGGCTGGAGCATCCCTCACCGCTTCGAAGCAGTACGATGCGTTTGGGAATCTTTGCTCTTCTTCCGGCACCTGGCAGGGGCCTTTCGGCTATGGCGGCGGGTTTGGTTATCAAACCGATGCAGATTCAGGGCTGAAGCTGCTGGGGCATCGGTATTACGACTCAAGCACGGGAAGGTTCTTGAGTAGGGACCCAATCGCCGCGGGGAGAAATTGGTATGCGTACTGCGGCGGGAATCCAACGTCCCTCTGTGATCCAGCTGGACTCTTCGTCGTCATCTTCGGAGGTCACCAGGTCGCGGCAAGCGGATTCCATGCATACCTTATCATTAAGGACAATATTAAAGGCTCGCCAACGTACGGCAAGAGATGGGCATTCAGCGCTGGTCCGGAGAACTTTGGAATTTGGTCAGTTTTCGCACCCGGAATACTCATGGACTATTCTGGGGAGTTCAAACCAGGCCAGCTTGACTATGCCGACCAATCTCTCCTCCAATGGCATGTTAGCGAAAGAAACAACAGACCTGTGGGACCCGTTCTTAAGAAGCTCAATGCTGAACGGGCCAAAATGGCAAAGAAACGGGTGTCGTATCGGCTTGGAGGACCGAACTCAAATTCATTCTTCCACCATATGGTCAGGACCCTAGGCACATCATACTGGCAAGACGCGAAGAAGAACTTTTGGCAGTGGTATCCGGGTATATGGGATGACCCGTGGAATCCTGCTTGGGACGGGAACCCGGCAAGCGATGGCTACTAAAAGGAAAAGGGTCCTTTGGGCTCTCTCAGCCATCGTGGTCGCTTTGATCGTGGCAATCGTACTCTTGTTTGTCATTCCCGATATTAGAGCGAATCGTCTCATTGGTTTTTGGAGCGAAAAGATCGAAACGGCACGCGCGAACAACTGGACGTACAGGGAGTTCATTAGGCGAGTAACGGATCACGTGGAATATGCGGACAAGTCCCCTGACGAAAACGACATAGTTACCATAGTTGAGAAGGAGCACCCTTCCAATCCCATTCAAACGCTCCAGCTTGTGATTCATTTGAAGGTGGATGGCAAAGGCATCATTGTCGCAGGGAGTATCAAGAAGCAGGTGCTCAGCTTCTGATGTCGGAACGTCGAAAGGTACTTCAAAAGCTGCCTTGGCGCGCCGTTTGGGCGATGGTGAGAAGCGGTCATTTTATGGGGAACCTGTCAGGACCAACAAGCTGAGTTCTCATGGCTCGGAGCACAGTCTATAACGCTGTGGGTAACGTGACCCAGGTGACGGAAGGCGGCGTGACGACGAGCTATACCTACGACAATATCGACCAATTGCTCTCGGAGAGCCGGACGGGGTACTCGTGCTCATATACTTACGATGCCAACGGCAACCGGGAGACGAGAAGAATCAGTCCCTGACCGCAGTCTCCAGCGCTTCCTCAACCACCCTCCCCTCCCATTCCCTCGCCGGAGTCAATCCGAGCAGGTGACCCAGCGACACGCACGTGTCGAAGATCCGCACCGACGTCTTGATTCGATGTCCCACCCGAAGTCCCGGTCCGCTCGCAATCCAGGGGATGGTTATGTCCTCCGGCATCTCGGTGCCGTGTGACCGCTCGTGGCCGCCGTGGTCGCTCTGCAGAATCACAGTCGGATCGGAAACCGACGCCAGCACTGCCCCAACGCAGGCATCAGCATTCTCGATCGCGGCGATCTGCTCGTCGCTCATCCATCCGAACTGGTGGCCGCTCTGATCGGTCCAGCCGAAATACACAAAGGCGAAATCCAATCCGCCAATATGCCGAACCGCGGCATCCGCTACTTTCCAGTCGCCTTCGGGGGAATAGAAGTCGTTCACATAGTGCAGGTACTGCACGCTCTCCGGCTCGTGCAGATCGCGGAGTTGGCCCCAATTGATGAACGAACCACACTTCAAACCCGCAGCCGCCGCGACGTCGAAAAGGCTGGGCACAGGCCGGGCGAGTGGGGTGAACAGGTTGCTCGTGATGCCGTGGCGGGCGACGTCGACCCCACGCAGCATCGAGGTGTGGCAAGGGAGCGTAATGCTCGGCATGACGGTTCGTGCACTCATCGTGCTGGCGCCGTTGGCGATGAGCTCGTCGATGTTGGGCGTCCGGGCTTGCTGGAGCGCGTCGGGCCGCATGCCGTCGATGCTGAAGAGAATGACCATCTGGGACTGGTTTTACTTCAGAGTGCCTGCCTCACGTATTGCACCTGCCAAAGGAGTCTATCGGCTTGGAGGCGAATTCGGATAAACAGTCCATGATCCCTTTCATCCCGCTCCTCGCCGCAGCCGTCATGCAAACTCCACCACCGCCCGCCATTATTCCGCAGCCCGTTTCGATGACGATGGGAGAAGGGCAGTTCACGCTGAACGCAAAGACATCCATCGTCGCCGATGAGGCTTCGATGCAGGTCGCGAAGATGTTACAGAGCTATCTGAGGCCTGCAACTGGATTTGCGCTACCGATCCGCAAGAGCGGGGATCAGAACGTGATCGTGCTGCGCGTTTCAGCAAAGCCCAACCCGGCCTACGAGGGGTACGCGCTGGCATCGTTTCCGGCGGGGCTGTCGATCGACGCCGAATCTCCAGCAGGGCTTTTCTACGGCGTTCAAACCCTGCGGCAATTGCTGCCAACGGCGATTTTCAGTTCCAAGAAGGTCGACGGCCAGGCCTGGACGCTGCCGGCAGTGAGCATCCAAGATCATCCTCGATTCTCGTGGCGCGGCGCGCACATGGACGTCGGGCGCAACTTCATGCCAAAGGAGTTTGTCAAGAAATTCCTCGATGTCATGGCTTTGCACAAGCTGAACACGTTTCATTGGCACCTGACCGAAGACCAAGGCTGGCGGATCGAAATCAAGAAATATCCGAAGCTGACACAAATCGGATCGAAGCGTAGCAAGACGATGCTCACCTATGATCCTCCGACTTACGACGAGCATGAGGCGGGCGGATTTTATACACAGCAAGACATCAAGGAGATCGTCAAATATGCCGCGGATCGCTTCATCACCATCGTTCCAGAAATCGAAATGCCCGGACACAGCCAAGCAGCGATAGCCTCTTATCCAGAATTAGGCAACACAGGGAAGCAGCTTCCGGTGGCGACCGAATGGGGGGTAATCGTTAACGTTTACAACGTCGAAGATTCCACGATACAGTTTCTCAAGAACGTACTGGACGAAGTCATGGCGCTCTTTCCAGGCCAGTTCATCCACGTTGGTGGCGACGAATGCCCTAAAGACCAGTGGAGAGCCAGTCCGGAGGCCCAAGCCCGCATCAAACAAGAGGGGCTGAAGGATGAGCATGAACTCCAGAGCTGGTTCATTCGGCAAATCGATGCCTATTTGAGTTCAAAAGGCAAGCGATTGATCGGGTGGGATGAAATTTTGGAGGGCGGTCTTGCGCCGGGTGCGGCGGTCATGAGCTGGCGCGGAGAGCAAGGCGGAGTCGCGGCTGCCAAGGCCGGGCACGATGTGGTCATGACGCCCACGGATACGACCTATTTTGACTATTATCAGTCTAAGGATCATGTCGGCGAGCCTCATTCCATCGGGGGGTTTGTGCCGCTCGATAAGGTCTATAAATATGAGCCGGTTCCACAATCGCTTAATGAAGAAGAAGCGAAGCATATATTAGGATCGCAGTTTCAGCTTTGGACGGAATACATCCGTACACCGGAGGTCATGGAGTTCCACGCGTATCCTCGTGGCTGTGCGCTGGCAGAAGTCGTCTGGTCGCCCAAGGATGCGAAGGACTATGCCAATTTCGTGGACAGGCTGGCGGTTCATCTAAAGCGGCTAGCGCATCTCGGTGTCAATTTCCGCCCGATCCAGGCACCGCATTAGTTGATCTCTTCGAACTCGTCTGCGGCGGCGGCAAGCTCCGCTTGGCGCTCCTGGAGAGCGATCTCGCCCAGTTTCCGTGCCGCATCGAGCACTTCGTCAGACGTGTCCTTCCCCATGAGCTCCTTGATGAAGTCGATATTGTTGGGATCGAGCAGGACCGTCGGATCGAGGCACCAGAGGTCACTGGGCTGCGAAAAATCGAGCGCGCTTCCGCCCATTCCCATTTCGGCCACGGCGGGGATGCCTCCTTCACGGAGCAACTCCTCATAATAGCGGCCCATGGCGCTGTTCGATGCGCAGCCGATCCTTGCCTTGCTGGCCATATTTCGAGCTTACCGCCGAACCCGCGAGTAGTGGGACATGGTTAAAATAGGAAATGCGTCCTTGGTTGATCGTCCCCCTCATTGCCAGCCCACTTGCGTCCTTCGCTCAGTCTGAGAATCATGCCACTCCCGAGCGGGTCGCTGAGGGAATCCGGAAATTGGAACCCTACATAGAGTCTGTAATGAAGTCGACCGGAGTACCTGCCATCTCGGTGGCAATCGTCTACCGAGACAAGGCCGTCTACCTAAAGGGATTCGGCACGAGACAGGTGGGCAAGAACGAACCGGTCAACGAAGACACGGTCTTCCAGCTGGCGTCCATGTCGAAGCCGATCTCTTCGACCGTGGTTTCGTCGCTTGTCGGCAAAGGAAGAATAAGCTGGGATTCGAAGATCAGCGACTTGGACCCCGAATTCAAGATGTACACCCCTTGGGTGACGAGTGAGCTGACGCTCATCGACTGTTTCTCCCATCGGAGCGGCCTTCCTGGTCTTGCTGGCAACGAACTAGAGCTCTATGGGTTCGATCGGTCTACCATTCTTTCGCGACTTCGATATGTTGCGCCTGCCTATAGCATGAGAGCCGGATATTCGTACAGCAATTTCTGTTTGACAGAGGGCGGCGTTGCGGCAGCGCGGGTAACGGGTAAGACCTGGGAGCAGGTGGCAGAGGATGAGCTCTTTAAGCCTTTAGGAATGAAGAATACTAGTGCACGCTATGCCGATTTCGTCAAGCATGAGAACCGGGCCCTCTTGCATGTGCAGCTCGATGGTCATTGGGCACATCTGACGGAGCGATACCCGGACCCCCAGGCGCCGGCAGGAGGGGTGAGCTCGACCGCTAGAGACCTTGCCCAATGGATGCGATTGGAATTGGCGAACGGCAAATTCGACGGCAAACAGCTCATCGGAGCGGACGCCCTCAGAATGACCCATATGCCCTGGAGTTACCGCAATCCAGGCTCTGCAGCTGCGCCACAATTTTACGGTCTAGGGTGGAATGACGAAATAGGCCCGAGTGGACAGATTCGTTGGGGCCATGCCGGCGCGTTTAGCGCTGGTGCCCGGACTCTCGTAACATTGGTGCCGTCGGAGGACCTTGGAATCGTGGTGCTCTGCAATGCGTTCCCAACAGGAGCTCCGGAGGCTATATCGGAGACATTTCTTGACGATGTCCTTGTTGGTAAAGCAAAGGAAGACTCGCTCACTCGATGGGACAAACTCTTCGCCCAGTTCTCTGCCGGGGACGATCAACAAATCGCAAAGTATGCGAAAGCTCCGTTGAATGCAACTCCGGCGCTCGCCAATGCCGCTTACGTTGGAACCTATTCCAATGACTATGTCGGCACGGTACAGGTCGTTGAAAAAGATGGCGGTCTTGCGCTGGTGATTGGCCCAAAAAAGATGACATTTCCACTTAAGCACTTCGATCGCGATCAATTCATCTATTTCAGTGCGCCCGAACTGCCAGAAGTGGGAGTGGGGATACTGTTCTCGGTTGGGCCAGATGGCAAAGCCTCGTCGATCGACCTCGAGGATTTCGATGAGATAGGGCAGGGCATCCTAAAGCGGGTCGCTTCGAACTGAGCCCATGATCGGATAGAATGAGGCACCGATGTTTTCATCTGTGACCCTCCCCCGCGACTCGAACCAAGCCCTCGGCATAGGACAGTTTGCAATTGATTTTTTGGCCGGCAAACTCGGCCCCGGGCCATCCACTTCGGTTCTTGAGCGCACAACGCTCTTCCATACCGACGCGTCCCTATGCGGGCTTTCGGCGCTCGCGCTCCAAACGAACGCTCCGACTTTGCTGCGCGAAGAGGCTCTGAGGTACCGGGTCGATGACCCGAGGTTCGGCGCCTTCGTTTTCGGCTCCAATCAGCAGGTGTGGGCAGAGAAAGCTATCGCAGCGAACTCGTCGGCCGTCCGGGAATGGGACAGCAACGGCACGAATTTCGGCTACAACCCAGCCCTCGGGCACACTGCCGGAGAGTTCGGACACAACGACTTTTATCCGGTGGTGATCGCCGCCTCTCAGCAAGCCGAACTCGATGGGGTCGTGGCGCTCAAAGCGATGGTACTCTTGGATGAGATCCGTGGTCGGCTGGCCGAAGTATTCAGTCTCAAGACCTACAAGATCGATCATGTCGTCCATGGCGCGATCGCTTCCGCGGTGGTTTATGGCGCCCTCTTGGGTGCTTCTGCCGAGCAGATCGAGAGCGCGATCGGGATGTTCGTCGCGCATTACATTCCCTGGCGGGCTATCCGTGCAGGCAAGCAGCTTTCCGACTCGAAAGGCGCCAGCGCAGCGATCTCTACTGAAGCGGCGATCCTTTGCATGAAGCGTTCGATGGAGGGCTTCATCGGACCAAAAGACATCTTCAGAAATCCGGAAGCCGTTTTCCGTTTCTTTGAGCCAACAACCGAGGGCGCCGAGCGATGGAAGGAGCATGGCGACAGTCCGTTTGACCTCGTGCTGTCGCATTCCGGAGATGATTTTGCCATCATGGGAATGCACCTGAAACTGGGCCTCTATGAGCACCAGTCTGCAGGAGCGATCCAGGGTGCGATCAACCTCTTGCAGATGCATCCCGAGCTAGCGGAGCCGAATGCCATAAGGAAGATC
>JAYROD010000033.1:0-5165 GCA_041911835.1 Fimbriimonadaceae bacterium
CTTGTTGCTGGCGTATTCGTCATCTTCGCAATTCGGCAGATTCGGCCCGACTATCGGAAATTCAAGTTATCCTGGAACGCCGTTCTCTCGCTCTCGAGTTTAGCCGTCGTCGGCGCGCTGGTCGACTATGCTCTGTTCGTTGGACTGTGGGGCAGGATCAGTGCCGCGGCATACACCCTCGCCGTCCCTCTCGCCTTGATCGCTCTGATCGTCCCAGTGATGATCGTCACACCATTCGTCGTTCTCGATGGCGATTCTGCTGCTGTGGCCGTGCGATCGAGCCTGCGATTGATGTTCCCCATGTACTGGGAAGGATTCTGGCTGCTGATTCGTACAGGCTTTGTGTTGTTCTTCATTGCCATTCTGCCCGTGATGGGGATATCAGCCCTCATTCTGTATTTCAACAGCGATGCGAAGTCTTGGTTGCCATGGTTTCGGGATGGATTCACGGATTGCATTTGGCTCCCCTGCTACTACCTGATGATCACGTTGCTCTACCTGGATCGAAAAGGAGTGAAGACAACTGTCCTCAATCAAGCAGATGGGCCTATGGTCGAGTCGGAATAACCTCCCAAGAGAGCAGATTCGCAGATCGCAAATTGTTCCGAGAATCCCTGATTTCAGCCTTTCCTTTCCCCCAACTTCCCCAAAGTCTCCGAAGCGCCTGGAGTCACCAACAATCCAGTTAAAAATTCGCTCAAGAGTAGACCGGGAGCAAAGGGGTCGACCTTTCCGAAGTACATATCTGCCATATCCATTCGGCCATTGTCCAACTTCGCATAAACATGCGGGTACCGCTCCGGAGGCGGCCAGGTTCGTAACTCTCGCATCGCAGGCTTTAGCAGCCTCTCCGAGATCTCAATTATCCGCTCGTCCGTCACTCCATCGTCGCGAATCTGCTGCAAATATGCCTTACCCGATGCGCGGATTTCGGCGAGCCTCGCATCGATGCCGGCAGCCTTCGTGCTGAACTTTGAGCCCGGGAGGTCTACGCGCTGGCCGGTGCGCTGCTCATAATCGCTCCGGGCCGCATCCAACAACTGGAAATACTCGTCATCCGTGATCTGAGCTGCCAGGCTGTCGCGCACTTTGGGCCATTCAGCCTCAGTCGCGGTTCGAATTCTTGAGCTTTCTTTCTTCTCCCGCTCGATTTGCCCCTTGCGAAGCACGATTGCAAAGAGTTGCTCGTCGGTCAAATTGGCGATTGCTTTCTGAAATTGCAGATCGCATCTGGTCTGGAACTTGCCGAGCGCAGCGGTCTTGGCCGTTTCGACCTTCTTCAGGAGCTGTTGATCCTCCTCAGTCAGAGGATCGCCCCTGAACATCTTCTCGAGAACTTTTGCAAGGTTGGGTTCGGCAGAGATGCTCGCCAGCTCCTTCTCGCGGTCAACTGCAAGCTGTTTGATTGCGAGAGAGAATTTCGCGAGCTCTTTGGCTTGCAGCGACTTGAGGTCGATCTGCTGCGCGAGCTTTAGGACCGCAATCTCATCCAACGCAGTCTGCGGCACTTGATGAACAGGCAGGCAATTCAATGCCATCAGAATGAAGATGGTCATACACAAAATGTACTCCACAACTCGTAACGAGTCAAAGCTAACTCGGGTTGGTTAACTCTGGGCTCCACCCCACCCCGGTAAACTCAACCCCAGATGCCCAAGGCCTTTTACATCACGACGCCGATCTACTATGTCAACAGCGTCCCCCATGTCGGCACGACCCTCACCACCGTCGTCGCAGACATCTGCGCGCGCTACCAGAAGATGCGCGGCGAGGAGACCTGGTTCCTGACCGGCACCGACGAAAACGGCACCAAGGTCATGGAGGCGGCGGAGAAAGTCGGCGAGACACCCCAAGCATTCGTCGACCGCATCTCGGGCGAGTTTGTCAAAGTGTTCCAGGGCATGGAAGTGCGCTACGACGACTTTATCCGCACCACCGAGCCGCGGCATTTCGTCGCGGTGCAAGAGCTCTTCGAGCTGCTGCGCAAGAAGGACCACATCTATCTCGGCAAATATGAAGGCTGGTACGACGTTGGCTCGGAGACCTTTGTCAAAGAAACCGACCTCGTCGACGGCAAGAGCCCCGACGGAAACGAGGTCCGCTGGGTCGAAGAAGAGAACTGGTTTTTCAGGCTTTCAGCATTTGGTGAACAACTGCTTGAGCACATCGAAAAGAACCCCGGGTTCCTGCTTCCAGAAACCAGGGAAAACGAAGTCCTCAGCTTCATCAAGGGCGGCCTCCGCGATATGTGCATCACCCGCTCGAACGCCGGCTGGGGAATTCCAGTCCCCGGCGACGACTCGAAAGTCATCTATGTGTGGTTCGACGCGCTCATCAACTACCTCAGCGCGACCGGGTGGCCCAACGACCCCGACTGGGATCAAAAATGGCCTGCCGATATCCATTGGATGGCGAAAGAGATCTTCACCCGCTTCCATGCGACCCTTTGGCCGGCGATGCTGATGGGCGCTGGATTGCCGCTTCCGAAAACGGTCATCGCACACGGCTGGTTCACCTTCGGCGACGATAAGATGAGCAAGTCGAAAGGCAACGTCATCGCGCCGCTCGAACTCGCCAAAGAGATCCAAGACCTCAGCGGATGTCACCAAGAGGTGAGCATCGACGTCGTCCGATACAGTCTCGCGGCACTTCTGCCCTATGAAGGCGACACGAACTACACCAAAGAAGAGGTCTTCAACCGTTATAACTACGACCTCGCGAACGACCTCGGCAACGCGCTCAACCGCAGCCTTGCGATGGCGCACAAGTTCGTGGGCGGGGTCGTCCCCAACGGCCCCAGCGATCCGGAAGTCGTCGACGTCATCGCCGACTGCGTGGTCGCCTACGACCAGTCGATGTCGGAGCTCAAGATCAACGAGGCCGTGAACGTCACATGGGGCTTGGTTCGATTTCTCAATAAATATATCGACACCCAGGCACCTTGGACGCTATCAAAGAACCAGGACCCACGACTTTTCCCGGTACTTCGTTCGATGCTGCTGGGCCTTCGCTCGGTCGAGGGCCTCATCCGCCCGATCATGCCGAGCGTCGCCGACGCCATCGCCAGCCAGCTCAATCTCCACAGCCTCGTGGCTTGGGAGGACATTGGCACCGAGGGCAGCCTCCCAGAGGAAACCAAGCTCAACGACCCCATCCCCATTTTCCCAAGGATTGATCTCAAAGCCATGGAAACTGCCAAAACAACTGAACTTGAAGCGAAGCAAGAAGCCCCCAAGCCCGAAAAGAAGTCCAAATTCGAGCCGCCGACCGAAATCGGCATCGAAGACTTTATGAAGGTTCAGCTCAAAGTCGGGCGTGTGCTCGAAGCCGAACCGCTCGAGGGAAGCGAGAAGCTATTGAAACTACAGGTATTGATTGGGGCCGAAAAGCGGCAAATCCTAGCTGGAGTCAAGAAAAGTTACGCTCCGCTCGATCTGGTCGGAAGGCAGGTGGTCGTTGTGGCCAACCTCAAGCCGGCGAAGCTCATGGGCCACGAAAGCCAAGGCATGATTCTCGCCGCCGACGGACCGGACGGGACCGCCATTTTCCTCACTCCCGAGTCTGAGGCCCCCGAAGGCACTACGGTCCATTAGCGTGGGCCATGGGGCCCGCTTCGCGAACTCAATAGAGTTAAAAGACGTTTCACAGTTAGGGGCGGCAAATTAAGCCAAGGCGCCAACGTGAACGAACAAAAAGCAGTCGGATTGAATTCGGAGCGAGCGAGAGCCAAGATCGAGCAGTACTTGGCCGCTTTCGAGCGGGTTGTGATTGTCGAGCCTTCAGGCCGCTCGCTGGCTTCGAAAGGAGTCGAACTCCAAGGTGAGAACCTTTTCGACACACCCGAGTTCGTTTCCCTGGGCAAGGCGCTACGCGAATGTTTCGAAGGCGTTCCTATCGTTGAATCCGGCGGTCCCGATTCGGGCCGGCGATATGGCGTCCACGGGTTGCCAATAGAAGATGAAGGCGGACAGGTCGTCGCCGTCGCGCTAGTGCTGGACGACCTCCTGGACGACATTCACCAGTTCAACCGACTCAAATCTCAGGTTTCGGAGCTCGAATTCGTGGTCCGGAATATTCGACAGGGCATCTGGCGAGTCGACGAGAAGGGCAAGATCATCTTTGCGAATCCTTTCATCGCTTCTTGGCTGGAGACCACACCGGAGCGCATGGCCGGTCGCCCGGTGTCCGACTTCATGGTCGAGCAGTTTCCTTCACCCGACCCCCAAGAATCGGCGGTCTCCGAGCGGTTCGAGGCGCGGTTCGTGACCGCAAACGGGCTGATCCGCCATGCGATCGTGGTGAGTTCGAGCGTCCGCGACTCCGCCGGCGAGAGCGGCACGTCGATCCAATTGGTGACCGACGTCAGCGCGGATCGAGCCGTACACCTTCGGCTTGTGAGCGAAGTCCAGCGAATGGCGACCCTGGCAGGGATGGATGTGCTGACCGGACTCCCCAATCGCCGCGCTTTCGAAGCAGAACTCTATCTGACCACGACGAGCGTGCCGCAAAGCGAATTTGGAGTGATTCTCCTCGACCTCGACGGCCTGAAGGAGATCAACGATCTTCACGGGCACGAGGCCGGTGATGCGGCGCTCAAGGCGTTCGCCGAACGCATGGCCTCTTGTGTGCGGTCACAGGATCGGGTAGCCCGTTTGGGAGGAGATGAATTCGCGATCCTGGTCAACAACGCCTCGGCGGCGGATCTCAGCGAAGTCTACGCCCGTATCGCCGAGCGGATGACGTTCGATTTCCGGTTCGGTGGTCAGGTCCTCAAGCTCCATGCGAGTTCTGGCTGGGCGCATAGCGAGGAAGGCGTCGGCGCCATGCTGCGGCTGGCCGACGAGGCGTTGTACCGTGCCAAGCGTCGCCACAAGGTCGAGGGCTTCGGCCCAACATTGCTGTGATCGTGCATCCATCGCCTTTGCTTGGACGTATCTTGTTGGCGTAACTTCGCGCAAGCCATGAGACGGACCATTCCTCAACAAATCGCCGCAAACAAGCGCGCGAGCTATTTCTATGCGTTGCTGCTTGTCGTGCTGCTCGCCTTGCTTGGTGCGGCGCTCGCCGGGATCTATAAGCCGCACTTTTGGTACGTCGGCGCCATTCTTGCCGGAGGGATCGGTCTGATCATCGCCTGGGTGGGTACGGCGATGGGTTCGAGCATC
>JAYROD010000034.1:0-3924 GCA_041911835.1 Fimbriimonadaceae bacterium
ATCGCTCTGGCCGCTGCAGCCGGCGCGACGATCGAGAATATGGAGTTCATGCAGTTCCATCCGACGACGCTCTACCACCCGCAACTGCGGAGCTTCTTGATCACCGAGGCCGTGCGGGGAGCCGGCGGAATTCTCCGCAACCACCACGGCACCAGGTTCATGTACGACTACGATCCCCGCCTCGAACTAGCGCCGCGCGACATCGTCGCACGGGCCATCGTCGCCGAGATGCGGAAGCTCGATACGTGGTGCGTCTACCTCGATGTCACTCACCTCGAGCCCAAGGAGATCGAGCGAGAATTCCCGACCATCTGGTCAAAGCTCAAGAACGTCGGCATCGAGATCTACAAGGATTTGATACCGGTAGTCCCTGCACAACATTACTCCTGCGGCGGAGTGAAGACCGATCTTGAAGGTCGATCGAACATACCGGGACTGTTCGCTGCCGGCGAGGTCGCTTCGACGGGGGTTCACGGGGCGAACCGTCTGGCAAGCAACAGCTTGCTGGAAGCGATCGTCTTTGCGACGAGCGCGGCAAAGGCCGCCCCAAGAGAGCCCGAGATGAACGCGCGCCTCAGCGAACCTCCGTTGCCGCCTTGTGTGCCCGAGGCGGACGCCGTGCGCATACGTCGGTCTCTGCAGAAGACGATGACCGACCTCGTCGGCATCATCCGCACAACCAGCGGTCTCGAATTGGCTCGCCAGCGTGTGGAGGAGCTCGGGGCAGACTATGCGGCCCATTCAGGTGCTGGATACTCGACCTATTCCGTTGAGACTTCGAACCTCATCACGACGGCGCAATTCGTCGTGGAGGGGGCACTCGCCAGGAAGACCAACGTTGGTCTCCACTTCAATTCGGATTTCGTCAGTGCGCCGGCTCAGAGTATCCCGGCACAGGAACCGTTGCGGGCAGAACCTTCACCGATGGAGGAATCTTGATCGAAAGCTCGCATGTTCCCCTCAGCTCGGGCTCGTAGGTCAAGGTCGTGGCTCCGCCGGCGACGGTCGGCACAAGCAGTCCCAAGTTCTTCACCGGCGTGAATCGCAAGGGAAACTTCGAGTAGAAGATGAGCGGCTCGGCAGGATTGCGCCGATGCTGCCAGGTCACATTGACCGAGGTGGCATCCATCTTCGCTTCGAGTCCAGGTCCCTTAAACAGCCGGATCGGGCTGAGCAGTGACAGGACGAACGGGTCCTCCCCATCCCGATCCGGATCGAGAAAGAACAGCCCGCTGCGCAACGGTTGGAGGGGCTCGATGAGCGGCTTTGGGCGGGCGTCCCATCGCCTCTCCAGCCGCCAGATTCCCAGGCCGCGCTCCGCCGCAAGACCGGCCTGGAGCATTGCTCCCTGAAGCCTAATCGACGGATCTTGGGAAAGAGCGCATGCGACCGCCGTCAATGCGGTGGCCCGCCGTCCGATCGTCGGGTCGGGACACCAAAGGCTCCAATTAAGACCATCTTGCAGCCAAAGCACCGACGTCAGCACGGCATTGGGCTCGGACTTGACGCCGCGGGAGAGTTGAAGCGCCTGGGCTAGGAGCGCCTGGGCAGCAGCGACGTCCAAGCCCTTTCCGTCCGCTTCGAACGGCAGCTTCTGGCCGGTGACGGGCTCCTGTTCATACTTGGAACCAACCAGGTAGTCCGTCAGGATGCCGTCTGCCGACGAATAGGCGACGTCGCTCCCCGTAGCCGTCAAATTCGTCAGCGCCAGTCCGACGAGCGACGGAATATCGAATGGGGAGACCGCAGGCGGCGCATCGGACTTAGCCGGTCCGATTGTTAGGCTCCTTCCATTGGGGATCTCTCGGAGCGGGAATCGAATGACGAGCTTGGAGTCGACGCAAAAGGACAACGGGCCTTCGTCCGTTGGCGCCTCGACGCGTCGCGTAATACTGGTGATTACTGGCGAATAGCCGCCGAGATTCGACAGAAGCGCCCCCATCGGCACCACGGCCCCGGGCTTATCGAAGGACCAAACCGCAGTGAGCGCCTGATCGTCTTGCTTGACTGAGACGCCGCTCAGCACGGGCGATGTCTGATTCCAGAACGATTCATAGTCTTTCACCGCCTTTGCCAGGGTCCCCAATTGAGAGACATCGTTCGTGGCAAACGGCTGGATGCCTTGTGGAAGCGCGACCCGTACCCATCCTTGAAACGCTTCCACGTTCTCGATCCGCCAAGCGCCCGACTTGCCGGCCACTCGGACGGCACAGGACTTTCCTTCGAAGCTCACCAGTACAGGAGGCTGAGCATCTGAGAATGAGATGACGACCCAAGGGACGACCGGCGTCGGGTTGGGGGGTCCAATACTAGCTTCCGCCCAAGTCAAGTACGGACCCTGAAGCGAGGAGACGTCGAACGAGAACCCATTCGCAAAATACAGCTCAAATCCCGGCGAGAGGAAGTTGATCCTCAGTTTCGACGGCGACCGATTCTTTCCACCCAGATTGTATGTGGCGCCGGCAGAGCTAATCTCAGTTGCGGTCCACTGAGGCGCTTTCGCTGAAAACTGGAGTCGATCGGCGCGAGGCTGGTGTGCCCGGAATCCTGCCCGGTCAATCTCGAAACCTGGAATACGCGGGCACTCGACGTATCCGAATCTTCCGAATGCTTGCCCGAATGCCCAACTCGTCAGGAGAACGGCTGCGGCACTAATTGAAAGACGTCGCAAGGATCTCCAGCCCAATTCTCTTGGTTCGCTGAGACCAACTGAGGCCCACTTCGCGGAAGCCGATCCTATAGCCGACAAGGAAACTGTAGTCCTGGTAGCTGCTCCCCAAGTACCGATCGATCGAGTAATAGGTGCCGATCCGCCAGAGGTCGCTCAGCCGATATTTGAAATCCGCGGAACAGGATAGCCGATCGATGTCGAGGCTCTTCGACGCGATGAGGGAGAGGCCGGCCCGTCCGAATCCAAGAAGCGTCTGAGCGGTCAGGCGATGCCGTCCAATGACACTGCTGTTAAAGCCGTCGTTCAGATACTCATAGCCCAGGACGAGCGACGATCGCTGCCCGAGCGCGCTGCTCAGCGTCAGCGTCCCGGAAGTCGCCAGACCCTGCAGCACGTTATGCCCGAAAAGCTGGCTCACGGACATTGACCCGTTCAAAGTGGAATGGGAGTCGACCTTCTGGGGCAGCATATAGAGTCTGGTCCCCAGCGAAACGCTCCGCTGGAACCGGCTCCCGGCGATCGTGTTGTACTGGTTCTCGGAAGCGGTCAAGCCGTAGTACAGTTTGAGCGGCAGCTTGCCAACGTTGGTTGGATCTTTGTCGACCGTCAGATAGTACTGCTCGTTTTCAAACGGCGCTCCACGCACGGAACGCGTGTTGTTCGCAGAGAAACTCATTTGGAAGCCGTTGAATTGCCGATACCCAGTTAACGTGCCGACCAAAGTGCGGTTTTGCGGAAAGTCCACCTGCGCCGCAACGCTGGATTGTGGATCGGGCCGCCAATACTGCCGAACGCCGATACCCCAGTCATTCCGTGCAAGACCCTGAAACGTCAGCCCGCCGTCCATGTCGTCTCCACGATTCCAATGGAGCTCGTAGTCGAGGAACGTTCCACTCGCCGCGCCGACGCCAGAAGAATATAGGGTGCCGGAACGCAGTCGCAGTAGGCTGGTCTGCCCTGGCTTCAGAGTCAGATAGTACGGATAGTTGACGGCGAGCTGGTTGTTGGAAACGTTCACGAACTGGTCCGTGACAATCGGGCTTGAATTCTGCGTGCTGAGTTGGAAGAGGGGCAGGCGCATGACGGTGATGCCGCCCACTTGAAGGTCCGCACGCTGGAACTGAATCTCCTTGCTGGGGTAGATCACCGCTTTCTTGGCAGATATCAAGGACGGTGAATTGCTCAGGTCTTCGAACCGAAAAGCGGAAATGTTGGGCGGCCCGGAATATTGTGAAACACCGGATGACTTAACC
>JAYROD010000035.1:0-10962 GCA_041911835.1 Fimbriimonadaceae bacterium
ACGACGTCCAAATCGGACCTGCAGCCGCTTGGGCGAATTATCGCGAATTGCCGACTCGCGATGGCCGGGCATTTAGGAGGTGGTGGCGTGACAGATCGTGAATCGATACTCTCCGCGCTGTCGAAATTTCCTAAGACCATGGAGCCTCCTGTTCGGCGGAAGGCGGCTTCAAATTCAGCTACGATTGAGACGATGTGGTCTCTCTTCGAGGACCGACTCTCTGCGCTAGGAGGGAGTGTCATCGACTGGAGTGACTGGCCGCAGCTCTCCGGCCGACCCATGTGGGTTGACACTGCCGCAATCCCATTTCTGAGGGGCCATGCCTATGAGAATTGCCAGGACATCTGGTCGGCTGACGCCGGCGTTTCAGTGGCAGAACTGGCGATTGCGGAATCGGGCAGCATTGTCATTACAGCAAGCGAAAAGTCATGCAGATTGACGAGTTTGACGCCTCGTCTTGCCATCTTCCTTCTGCCAAAAACCTCGATTGTCGAAACTCTCGAGCAGGCGATCGCTCTTGTTCCAAGGTCAACGTCGGCGATAGTGACAGGCCCAAGCAGAACAGCCGACATAGAAGGAACGCTCGTCCGAGGCGTCCATAGCCCTGGCGATATTTGGGTGCTTCCTATTGAGGATTAAGCCGCAGACAAGTCTGTGCTGCAAATAGTGCAAACAGCTCGATCAGCTCCTTTTCTTGATCGTCGAACGGACGATCGTCAGCATCTCGACTGACCATAAGGCACCCAAACGGGGCTTCACCCTGCATCAATTGCACTCGGAAAACTCTGGATGAAGCAGTCTCCGAATCTGAAAAGAGTTGTGTGCTATCTGTAGCTTTAGCGGAAATTGATTCTTTCAAAGTACGCCCTGAACCGTCGACCCACATTGGGCTTCCATGAGGTCCATCGTAGAGCAATAGTCCAAGATTCTTTATAGTGAGAAGTTTTGAAAGCAGCCGCTCAAGTTGACTGTCGAGGTCGTTCGCATCTTTCAGCACCGAGAGCTCTTTGGCAATCGCTATTAATTCATGTCTTTGTTGTGCGTAAGTTGCGAGTTTGCGCTCGAATGCCTGCAGTTCAGAGACATCTTGGACGGTTCCATGGATGGAGATCGGCTTGCCAGAGTCACTGCGGGTGCACTGGCCTCGGCATTGAAGAAAACGAATCTCTCCACTCGGCAGAACCGCGCGATGAATAAAAACGAATGGGATCCCACTTTTGATGGCTGGAATCACATGAGAGTCCCAGATGCCTCGGTCCTCGGGATGTACCATCTCCATTTGTTCAGCATACGTCGGGGGTCCGAATTCGACGGATCTGCCGAAGATTCGGTACACCTCTCTCGACCACCAGATCTTCTCTGTTGACAAGTCATATTGCCAATTGCCGATGCCAGCGATTTGTTGCGCCTCTTCGTAGAGCGCTTCACTTCGCTGAAGTGCAAGTTCCTGCTCCTTCTTTTCTGTAATGCGAGTACTGAAAAGTACGACCTCTGGCGGATTTTGGCCGACAATAGGAGCCACGCGGACGTGGTACCACCCGATTCTTTTGTCTGCGAAGACGTACTTCATTTCGAGGGACTGAACTTCCTGCACTTCCACTGCTCTCCTGAACGCTTCGCTCAGCAGTTCTCGATTCGATGAGTTTTGACCAGTTGCCAGATCGAAAATGCTGGATCCTGTGGAAGGAGCTTCATCTGGTGAGTCCGAATTCGTAAACAGAATAACGCCATCAGCCGTGCAGTGGCTGATGATGTCGGGGGCGTTCGCAAGAAGCGAGAGCCAGCGCGCTTCGGAGGTCTTCGCCAGTGCTTCGGCACGTTTGCGCTGCGCTATTTCGAAGAGGAGCTGTTCCCTCTCTTTGGCGAAGCTTTCGAGTTCGCCTTCAGATCGTTCGCGGACGGCAAGGGCGACGACCTCCGCTCGATTTGCCGCTCCAAATCGCTGGCGAATCCGACGCCAATACGTGTTGACGGTTTCCGTGCTGATATTCAACGAGGCGGCTATTTCTTTGTCGGTCAAGCCCGCAGCAGCTAGCTCGAGAACTTGATGCTCCCGCTCTGGGATGGGAGTCTTCGAGGTCCGCTTCAGGTTTGAGTCCATTGTGGGTTCCCGACCGACGTTCGCCTCACCCCGTTATTGACAGAACGCGCTGCTCAAGCAGCATACAGGTTCAAGCTCTCACCCCCTCGAGCCCTACGAAATGATTGCGGAGTTTAGCACAAGCCCAAAGGTCTGGGCATGACTGCCAGACTGGCCCAGCTATCGTGTGCGCCGCCGGCGCAGGGCTGCGAGCGCAGAAAGGCCCAACCCCAGCCCAATGAGCGTTCCAGGCTCTGGGACGATATTCACAAGCGCGCCTGGATTGTTATCAAGCGTGCCTGTCACATCCAGATTCGGGGTGAAGCCATCGTACACGGCGGTCAAATCGGGGCTAAGCGTCCGAGGGATCGCCACGGCCGTGGGCGTCGTCGTTGTTGCTACCGCTGTAAATCGAAACGTCGTGACAAGTAGGCCTGCAGGCGTGGCAAATGCCGGCGGTGGGCTCAGTTGGGCAAGCGCCGTCCATCGCGCGTTCCCGTCCGAAAGGCTGGCATTGAGGGGGCTGGATGCCGGAAACGAGGATTGAAACCACGTGTAGCCGTTGCCCGCGTTCGTGAAGCTGATGGGGTTGAGTTTCGTTGGGTCCCAGGTGACGATCACGTCCATCGCACCTATGGATTGGTTGGAAGCGTTATCGGAAACCGCATAGAGCCCAAGACTAACCACCGAGCCGACGTTGACCGTCTGGGTGTCGGGGCGCAGATCCAAATTGATGAGCGCCTAGGACGGGCGAACACTTAAGGCTGTTGCCACGACCAATGCAGCGGCAATCGAATAACACTTCATCCTTCTCTTCTCCTTCACTTACCAAAACCCACAGCTTACGCTGCGAGCCGAACACAGTTCATAGTATAAGCCTTTCTTGGCCCGCCGAGGCCCAGATAGGCTGTCGGCATTACCAGGTTTTTGACCGCTCTATGGACTCCAGTTGCCTAAGACCTCAAACGAACGATTTTCACGAGATAGTTGCGTTGGAGCTTCGTCACATTGCCGGCACGGTCTACGGCTGTCACGACGAGATGGGCCTTTCCGCTGGGATTAGCAGCCGTGAAATTATAAGTGCCAACAAACGCATTGCCAACCCCCGACGCGACGTCGAACAGCACATCTCCGGCGCTGGGCCCGAAGGGGTAATAGTCCAGGGTGACCTGCGGACGGCCAACCAGACCGGACCCAAACCCGAGATAGCCCATATCGGCAGCGCTCAGAGAAACGGTGACAAGCCCTTTTCCGATGACCCCGCCATCAGGCAAGATTGTCGCGTTCTGCTCGACCTGTGCGATCGCCAAGCTCGGAGCCGTGCCGTCGATGACGACGATATTTGAGTCTTGGGTATTCGGAATCACTCCGTTCGTTCCCGCTGTGAATCTCGTCGGTGGTGTATTCGGTCGAAATCCAAGCTGGGCGATTCCTTCCGTTCCGGTGGCTTGGAAGGCCAGGTCGGACAATCGAGCGTCGAGTTGCACGGGAGGATCTCCGAAAACGGTACCGGAAGCAAGATTTAGGGTCGAGGTGATCGGATTAATGATCCAAAGCGGAAACGGGTTCGACGTATAAGTGCCCGAGGTCAGATTTGGAATTGCAGCGACCGGCGCACCGCTTTTAGCCAAGAACGCCTGGAAGCCATAAACTGGCTGCGCCAGCTCGGCCATGTCGACATGAAAGCTGGCGATCTGGGCGGGCTGGACATACGGCAAATCGCAGAACAAGGTTAATGCATCGGCGATAGCGTCCGTATTCATTCGCAAAACCGAAGCCGAGGCACGGGAAGCCGGGGCTCCTTCTCCACTCACAAAGAATCCAATGTTCGAGGCCGAATCGGCAACGACATTCAAGGGGATATTCACAGTAGACGGCGAGCCAGAACCGTTGAGCGGAATAGTGGTCACGGACGCCAGTGTATTGGCCGAGTTGACCGAAATCTGCAAGCGAAATTCGGTCTCATCTCCAACCCCGACGAACACTGTGGTTGCACCTCCCGAGGCGAGCGCCGTCACTCGATAGGCGCCGCCAAATCGATCGATGATTGCAGCGATTTTCGGAGACCCGGTTCCGCCGCTTCCGAGCCCGAGCTGGAAGCTATCACCGGCAGACCATCGACTTAACGCTCCGAGATCCACATCGGCTCGGAGCCAGTGTCCTCGCAAATCCGCCACCAAAGCATGCGGAGGCTTGACGGCATCTGAAAACGGTGTCAGCGTCGCTTCCTGCGTCGCCACGCCGCCGCTGCGTTCGACCACCATGCCGGCGCCATTAATGCCGGCAGGATCCGTCGTATCCGCCACAAGACCATTGCCTGAAATGCTCGATGGAAGCGTGTATCCGCCTAAGAGATCGACGGGTGATCCCACCAATTGCGCTGCGGAGATCGATAACGATCCGAAACCCAACGCCATAGCCCATAAGGCTCTAGGAGTTTTCATAAATCTCTGTCTTCCTCTGCCAAAGGAGGAGGACGGCCGAACGAATGTCGGCCGCCCTCTTCCGGAGCACTATCGGCCGCCTCCTACCTGGGAGTTCAGCCACTTCTGGATTTCTTCGAAAGTGATCCAGCCGTTCTTGTTCAGGTCGTAGGCTAGGGCGAGCTTCAAAGGCACTCCCGCTCCAACCATCTGGCGCACGGTGCAGGTAGAGAGCGGATCGCCGCCTCCGTCCGCGTAGTTGCCCGGCTCGTTGTCACCGACGCTCAAGAAAGCGCCGCCTTGGAAGAACGTAAAGTCGTTCGTCCCGACCGAGCCGTTTGCGCTGAAGTCCGCGTGATTTCCCGAATAGCCCAACGGAGTATTCGCGCCAGGATTCGATCCGTATTGCGCTGCGAACACACCGAAATCGAGAATGTCGATAACGTTGTCGTTGGTTGCGTCGCCTCCTTTCAGGTGGACCACTGCGCTGTACTGATCGCCTGAACCGGAAAGCGCAGCCAGCTTCCTGAGGGAGTGCTTCGGATCCTTGACGCTCACTGCGTTCAGTTGTTTATCGCAAAGTATTCCGTCCAGCGCGGTGAGAACGACGTTCCCGGTCAGCGTCAGCGGACCTGCCCCATCCGGATCGCTGAACACCACGTTCTTATTCGCATAGAAAGGTGCGTTCGCGCCGGAGGATGGATTGCCACCCAGCTTAATGATCATGCCTCGGGTGACAGTTCCCGGAAGATTGTTGTCGCTTCCGTCCAGCACGATCGTCAGGCTAACTTGAGCAACGTTGACGTCGAGTGTCCCCGTCGCCGGAGACGCGCTGTTCCCGGCGTCGTCAGAGACGTTGATCAAGATGTTCGCCGTTCCGCACGGTGTTGCGGAGGTGACTGGATAGTCAAACGAGAACTGGTTCCCAGCGCCGGCATACATGGGCATGTTGACCACGTCTGGGCCGGTCGGGAAGTCGATGCTGATCGTCGGGTTCCCCGACAGTCCACTGCCGGGCATCAGGTCTTGAGCGCTCACGGAGATATGCAGGTTGCCCTGAATAACCGGATTGGCGCCATTGAGAACGTTTGTCACGCCTTGAGTCGCTGTCAAACCGGTCAGCGTCGGCGCCGTCGAATCGACAACAACGACGTTGGAGTCGCGAACGCTAGCAGGAATCCCGCCTGTATCGCCCACGAACTGGTTCGGAACGAATGAGGGTGGGCCGCTGTTCGGCCGGAAGGAGATCCCCGTGGCAGCTTCGACTCCATTCGTTGCGAAGGTCAAATTCGCAAGATCGGAGCCCTCCTGGGCCGCAGAGAAACCGAAATCGACGCCGGAGGAGAGATTCCCGGCCCCGGTTATCGCCGTCAGCGCCAAGGAGAAAGGCATCGCCGTATAGCTGCCGCTTCCAAAGACTTGGTTTGCATTGACGTTTTGGATGAACCCTTGGAACCCGTAAACGGGCGCCGTAAGATTTGTCATCCCCAATCGATAGTAGATCGGGTCGGCAAGTTTGACGTATGGGTTGTCCGAGAAAACGAACAACTCGTTTCCACCTGCAGTCGTCTGCAAATTCGACAACGTTGCCTTTGCCGTGCTCTTCAGCGCAGTGCTGTAGAAGCCGGAATAGAAGTAAGAGTTCGAAACATCATCGGTCGCCGGGACGAGCGCGAGCGGTCCAATGTCGCGAGAGATGCCCGATCGCAAGCCGTTGAGCGGCGTCACCGTGGCGGTCATCTGGTTGTTCGCGGCGTTGACCGACGCTCGCACGTGGAATTTCGTCTCGTCCGAATAGGCGTCGTACCATACGTTGGCCGAAACACCGAAGTCTGTCTGGAGTTCGACCTTGAACGTGTTTCCATTCACGTCCGCCGGACCTTTCCAGCAGACCACCCAGACGCGCTCGTCGCCAGGGCTGCCAGATCCAGTACCAAGCCCCACGACGAAGAACTCTTGAGGCGTGATACCGATAACATCAGCCCATAGTGAAAGGCTGTGGAGGTCGACATCAAATTCGTAGCTCTTCCCGCGCATATCGAGCGCCAGTGACTTCGGAGGCTTCGTCGCGTCGGAAAACGGTGTGTAAGTGCTGTCGGGAGCCAGAGTTGCCGCGCTGGTTTCGTTGACTCGATTGGCATTCGTGCTGGTGGAGGCAAACGCCGTCCCCGGAGTCGCACCGACTTGGCTGGGCGAACTGTAATGGCCGTTGAGGTCCACGGGCAACCCTTCGCCCTCGATGTAGACCGTCGATGTCGATGCGGTGACATTGCTGAGGTCGTCAACCATCGTGTAGGTCATCGTGACCCGCATCGGACCAAGATTCTGAACCTGGTTGATGCCGAAGTTCAACTTGTCTTGATCGGTTGCTCCGGGTGCCGAGGGATACCAAAATGCGTTCCCCGCGCCGGCATAATCGAGTTCGTCGACCGAATTCGTAGCCGGTTCCCCACTTGCATAGACGATGTCATTGCCATTGCCTTTGATCCCGTCCACATAATCAATACCGACTCGCCGGAAGCTGTAAACATCCGTCGGGCCAAATCCATCGACCCAACCGAGCGTGTCACCCGGATCGGAGCTGTGCATCTCGAAAGTCAAATTCGACAGTTTGAATTTGGTCCCATTTCCTAAGATTCTCACTCCGAAATGCAGCCGCTGGCCATATTCTCCAGCGAACGCCCCTGCCGGATCGGCAACTCCATACCACGACGGGAAGCTGCTCACCAAGTTGTCGGCGGCCCTGATTTTCTTGCAGTTTCGATAAGAATCGGGCAGCGCGGTCGGGACATCTCCAGTGCCATTTTCGAGAGCCGTCACCATGGCGGTCGCCCACGAATTGAAATAGCTCGAGCTGAACGCATTCGGCGCTAGCGACGGCCGGATCACCATGCTCAATGCAGCTGATGCGGGCCGTGAAGAGACGCAGAGGGCCGCAAATGCCGCCCACAACACACACGATTTCAATTGAGTTTTCATTCTGCCAATCCTTTATGAAGTGCTTTGCGGGCCGACCGAAATGGGCCGGCCCGCATTGTTGGGGCTTATCTTCCTCTACCCCCGCTGAGCCACTTCTGGATCTCCTGCACGGTGATCCATCCGTTCTTGTCAAGGTCATAGGCTTGAGCGATCTTCGCAGGCACACCGGCCGCGATCATCTGCCTTACGGTGCAGGTCTCGAGGCCCTGGTTCCCTCCGCCGTCGCTGAAGTTCCCTGGCTCGCCATCGCCGACCAGCAGGAAGCCCGTGCCGATGAACGAGTAGTCCGGCGTATTGATCAAGCCGTTGCCGCTAAAGTCAGCGTGGCCGTTCACATAGCCGAGTGGAGTGTCAGCACCCGGAGAAGTTCCATATTGGAACGCGAACAGGCCGTAATCGAGAATATCGATCACATTGTCGCCTGTGTTGCCCACGCCTCCGGCGCAGTCCCCGCCGCGCAGGTGCACGGTGGCCGTGTACTGGTCGTTGGGACCAGCGGTAAGCGCCATGAGTTTCCGCAGCGTGTGCTTCGGATCCTTCACACTGACTGCATTGAGCTGCTTGCCACAAGGAACACCATCGAGAGCCGTCAATGTCACGGATCCGGTAAGAGTCCCCGGTCCATTGAACACCACGTCCTTGTTCGCATAGAACGGAATGTTCGAACCGGCGGCCGGATTGCCGCCCAGCTTGATGACCATGCCCCTCGTCACGTTGGACAAACTCAGATCAGAGTTGTCCAGCACGATTGTCAGGGTCACGGTCGCGATATTGACGTTCAACGTGCCGGTCACCGGCGTTGCGTTGTTACCGGCTCGGTCCGTCACGTGCGTCGTGATCGTCGCCAAGCCGCATGGCGTAGTCGAAGTGATGGCAAGGTCATAGCAGAACGTGTTGCCTAACAGGCTCGACATTCTGGCGCCAGTGATGTCTCCCGTGCTCGGTCCTGGCGGGGCGAAGTCGACATCCACGGTTGGATCATCGTCGAGACCCGACGGGAAGGCT
Organism: Fimbriimonadaceae bacterium; assembly: GCA_041911835.1. Taxonomy (GTDB): domain Bacteria; phylum Armatimonadota; class Fimbriimonadia; order Fimbriimonadales; family Fimbriimonadaceae; genus JAYROD01. Next base: position 8,488 of record JAYROD010000035.1, read on the forward strand.
CCGAGGTCGGCAGCATTCACGCAGATAGTGACCGTGCCTTGCGTCACGGGATTCGCTCCGCCAAGCACGTTGAGCAGGTTTTGGACCGCGGTCAAGCCGGAGAGTGTCGGGTTCGTGCCGTCGATAACGACGACGTTCGAATCGAGCCGGTTCGCCGTCACGGCTCCGCCGCCAACGCCGCTAAATCGCGTCGGAAGAAGTGGATTGCCGTTGTCGGGAGCGATTCCAAGAACATGAGTGCCTTCGATGGTCGTCGAATACGGCAGATAAGCCAAGAGCGCATTGTTAGAAACGCCCGCAGCACCACCGAAATTTACACCCGAGGCCAAACCCGTCGTTCTCGGATCGAGGATGGGCGTTCCGAACGGAAGTGTCGTGTAATAGGCGGGACCCGAACCGAGGTCGATGAGCGATGCCGGACCGCTCGGAGCGCCAAACGCCTGGAATCCGGCTACCGGCTGATCGAGATTCGCCATCCCGAAGTCGTAGCCGATGTTCTGCGTTGGCTTCACCCACGGATCTTGCGCATAGGCGTAGAGCCAGTTGACTCCAGCATTCGTAGTGAAGTTTGAGATGGTCGCCCGTGCCTTGCTCGGCAAGTAGTCGTTATTCGAGAATCCAGCGAAGAACGAAGTGCTCGTGACATTGTCGTATGTATCCACGGTGAAGGGCGGCAGCACGTAGAGCGTGCCTGCGTTCGCGCCGTCGAGCGGCATCACCGACATGGTGAGCAGCGTCCCGGACGAGTCGATCGCCATGGTCACTCGGAACTTGCTTTCGTCAGCGGCGGCGTTGTAGTAGCTCGAGCCACTCGCATACATGTACCATTCGCTGTCGGGATAGAGTTGGAAGTTGCCCGAAACCGAATTGTTCGATCCATCTCCGCGCCAGATAAAGCAGAACAGTTCTTCAGTCTGATAGTCGTTAGCGTAGGCTTGCCGCCCGGTGCCGACTTGGAACCAGTCCACGTTCGGAATCCATCGGTTCTTGTCACCCAGGTCGATGTCGAACTGATAGCGTTTGCCCCGCATGTCGAGCCCATCCAGAGATCTAGGCGGCTTGGTTGCGTCTGAGAACGGAGTATAGGTCCCCTCGACCGCGCCCGTCGTTTGGGAGGCCTCCACGACCTTCGATCCATCCAAGCGGCTTCCCAGCGCGCTTGTTGTTGCCGAACAAACGCCAGCGTACGGCGGATTGAAGTAGTCGTTGTTGATCCCCTGATAATTGCCGTTCAAGTCGACGGGAAGCCCGTAGTCCGAACCGTTGGTGTCCAGTTCGGTGTCATCGATGGCGAGAGAACTCATGCCTTCGAAGAACGTAAACCACAGATAGCGGTTTCCGCCGACGGTGACTCCGATGATGTCGGACGCGTCGTGGCGTGTCTCCGTCCAAAGCCACGCTCCTGAGGAATTCCGGAGGTTACAGTCGACGTAGAGCGTCCCTCCGCTCTCTCTGAAGACCCACTCGAACGTGTACCATCCCGAAACCGTGACGTCATAGTGGTTGATCGTCGGGAGATCATTTCGACGCGTGAAGTTGGAGTTGTTGCTCGCCGCGACGACGATTTTGCCGAGATATCCGGCAGTGTGAAAGATGAAGTCGCGTCGATGGGATCCGGCGGGGTTGCACACCGCTGCGGACACGTCGAATGCATAGGTATTGAGCGCGCAACTCGGATCGGCGACATTCAAATACACCGACTGTCGAACGGTGAATCCACCGTTGAAGTTGGAGCTGTAGCCTCCAAGCCGGGAGAAGACGCCCGTGAAGTCGTTAGGCGGAGCGGGCACGCTGCCGATAGTGGTGTCAACCAACCCGTGAGCGATTCCCGAGTGCGACGTGATGCCACCTGTTCCCGACAGCACTCTGGCCATCGGACTGTTGTAGGAGTTCCAGTTGGCCGACGGTGTTGAAATAGGTGCACCGGCGACGAAGCCTGGATTTTCAAATCCTTCGAAATGTAAAAGTGAGGCTCGTGCGGCCGCAAAAACTCCGAATAAGAGCCCTGCCGCTACCCCAATACGAAATCCACGATTCATGTTGCCCTCCAAGAGCCGTATGTGTTCGAGGATGCCCCGCTCGGGTCCGAAGACCGAACGAGAAGACAACCCGTCAAAGAGTTGCCGGGGAACGCGACTTTGCTACTGCTCTGTTTGCCCGTCGCCTCTAAGGCGCCAGACCGCTTCCTCTCAACAAAGAAAAAATTCCCCTCAACAAACCCAAATGCACTTTACACGATTTGGGACGAATGTTGGCAACATTTTCTGTTTCCTCCTATTTTTGCGGGCTCCGTCGTCTGCCGCAGAAATCGCGTCAGGGAATTTCGCCCACTCTCCAAGCGTCTAAACTGGCATTGACCATGTCACCTTCACTGCGCACTCGTCCCTCGCGATTCTTGGGAGTCGCGGCGTTCTTCTTCGGCCTATTCCTATTCGTCGGATGCGGAGGAGGCGGTGGCGGTGGCTCGACCGGCAT
>JAYROD010000036.1:0-3677 GCA_041911835.1 Fimbriimonadaceae bacterium
CGGGCCAGCTTATGAGGATAAAGTTGCACGTATCGGCATCCGCATGGCGGAGTTTGTGTGCACTCGTCGCTTCGAAGGCCGTCTGCGGGAGGTCTTGAAGGTTAAGAACAGAATGCTCGCTCTTTTTGGGCAGCCAGAGCTCCCATTCGATCAGCTTTTTGAAGAATTCAATAACTATGCAGACCATATCCGACCGTTCGTAGCGGATACGGACGTGATTTTGCAAGACGCAGTGGAAGCCGGCCAAAAGGTGCTCTTCGAGGGCGCCCAAGGCACTTTTCTCGACCTCGACGCCGGCACCTATCCCTATGTCACGAGCAGCCATCCGATCGCTGGGGGCGCTTGCCTCGGCACCGGCGTCGGACCGAGGAATATCGACCATGTGCTGGGAGTCTGCAAGGCCTACACGACCCGAGTCGGCTCTGGCCCATTTCCGACCGAGCTGCACGACGGCATCGGTGAACAGATTCGAGAGCAGGGCAAGGAATACGGCACGGTCACCGGCCGTGGACGGCGTTGCGGTTGGCTGGACCTCGTGGCGCTCCGGCAGTCGGCTCGGCTGAACTCCCTGAGCGGCCTCGTGGTGACGCGCTTGGACGTCCTGAGCGGCATTGAGAAGCTGAAGGTCTGCACGGCATACAAGCTCGACGGCAAAGAGATCAACCACCTCCCGGCGGACATCGACGACGTCGCCAAGGTCGAGCCGGTCTATGAGGAATTCGAAGGCTGGGGCGATGGGCTGCGCGCCGCGAGGTCCTTGAGCGACCTGCCTCAAGCTACCCAGAAGTACCTCCAGTTCGTCGAGGCTTACACCAAAACTCCCGCGGCCATCCTCAGCGTCGGGCCAGAGCGCGACGAAACGATCATGCTTCGCCCCGACTTGATCTGGGCTTAGGCGGGTACGCCCCGAGAAACAAAGAACTCCAGACTTTGGCGAACGGCCTCGATCGGATCGATCGGGCTCTCGTCGAGCTCGATGATCCCGTACTTCACTCCTGCTTCTTCGCAAGCGTCCAGAAGCGGGGCCCAGTCAATCTTGCCTTGCCCACACGGAACATGCTCCGGTTTGCTTCCGGGAATCCCATCTTTGAAATGTGCCAGGGGGATCCGTCCGCTCAATCGTTTCACATAATCTGCTGGATCAAATCCGGCGGCAAAGCACCAATAGACGTCCAGCTCAAATCCAAAAGCCTCGGCGCCTTCCATCAAGATGTCGTAGCCGGGCTTCCCGTTTTCCGGTTCGAATTCAAATGAGTGATTGTGATAGAGCAACTCCAGCCCCTCCTGGCGGTAACGCTTCCCAAGCCGATTCAGGCGGTCGGCGACTTGCGCCCATCCTCCACCGTAAATGTCTTGCCCGATCCAGGGTAGTACGACGAAATCGAAACCCATCGTCTGCGCCTCATGCACGACAGCGTCAAAGGAGATCTCAAGATGATCGAGTCCGTAATGCGCCCCGATCGCCCGCAGTTTGTCTTTGTCGAACACGTCTTTGGCTTCAGCGGGTGAAAGGCCATACAGCCCGGCCGTTTCGCAAAACTGCATCCCCATGTCGTGCAAGGACTTCAGAGTTCCCGAAAGGTCGGACCCGAAGGCGTCGCGGAGGGTGAAGTTTTGCACGGCGGCATGAAACGAGTACATGCCTGGGAGTTTAGCGCGTGGAAGGTGCCGGCGCGCTCGGCCGATCCCAGCGGTTCTTGAGCAGTCCGACGACCGCATCGTGCGGCCGTTTTCCTGCAGCGTCGAGCTCGATGGTGCCGAGATCACCTTGCTCCAGATCGGCTATGAAGACGACCTGTCCGTCGCGAACGGTCCGAACGGTCACTTTCGTGACACCGAGCACGTCGATTGCCGAGGATCCCACGTCGGCAGCAGTGCCTTTCGGGTCGTCGCCAGGATTTATCTTGACGCTAAGGATCACGGTCGGCGGATTCGATCGTGGATCGAATTGCGCTTCGAGGATGTTCTCGCCGTGGGTCACTCTTGCCTTCACGCGCTCGAGGTCCTTCTGATCGTCTGTGACAGCGCCAATCGGCTCTTGCACCGGCGGCACGTTGGTCACAGTCTTATTTGGATCGACCGAATCCGGCGTTGGACCGGAGTCGGGGACCGACCTGACCGGCGCCTGTGTCCCTGAATCCTCCGACCCCAGTTCGATAGGGGTGGTCACGGTTCCGCCACCGACTCGCTTGCTCCTGAAGTAGTCTCCCAAAAAGAACGCCCCAACTCCGATGAGGAGCACGAGGCAAACGATGACCGCGGCGAAAACCTTGGCCTTCGATTTGCTGGTTGGGATGCCAAGCTGTTGAGCGGTCGTGGCGGCTTCGTGGTCGGCAATGCGCTGCCGAACCGATTCGAGCTTCTTTTGGTCCGCCTGATTTTCCGGCTCCAGGTCGAGCGCCATCTCGTACCATTCGGCGGCGTGCTGAAGGTCGTCTTCCTCCGAACAGATGTCGCCTAATAGCGTGTGGGCCGTGGCGTTGTTGGGATATCGCCTGAGGATCGCCAGACACAAGCTTCGGGCTTGGTCGTACTCGCCACGCATTCTCAGAAGGTTGGCCCGAGTCAACTCCGGGTATACGGCCGCATCGCTGCCCTCGGCGCCCGGTTCGTCGGTCATCGGCGCACCACAATCCGTGCAGAAAGGAACCGAGATTGGTACCTCGGCAAAGCACTTGTTGCAAATCTTCGACCCGTTTGCAGCCTGTGACATGTTCTCTGTTAGCGGGTTCCCGTCGACCCGAATCCGCCCGTGGACCGAGCCGTCTCATCCAATTCGACTTCGACCACCACGGACGCTCGAGCGACCGGGCAAATCACCATTTGAGCGATTCGCTCGCCTCTCTCCAATTTGACGACTTCTTGGCCGAGATTGATCAGCAGAACCCGCACTTCTCCTCGATAGTCTGGGTCTATAGTCCCAGGCGTGTTCACCATACTTATTCCATGGCGTAGGGCGAGACCGCTTCTGGGCCGCACTTGGGCCTCATATCCCTGGGGAACGGCGATCCTCAGCCCTGTTGGAACCAGCTTGCGCTCCAGAGGTCTGAGTTCGACGTCTTCCTTCGCCCGAAGATCAAGCCCAACGGCGCCTTCTGTCGCATATTCAGGGGGTGCGATCCCTTCTTCAAGCGTTATTGGAAGTACGAGCTGGTCCATCTATCGCCGCTTCCACCAAAGATGCCCCACGTCGGCCAGGTCTTTCACTTCGTCTTCCAGGCGGCGCATCTCCGCTTGAGTCATCTTCTTAAAGTTCGTGAAGGTTTTGAGGTTTGGCGCCACTTCGCTCTTGAGCCTCAAGCCCAGGTTAAGGGTCGTGATAGGCAATGAGAGCGCATATCGGATGAACTCGTCAGCTTCGAATTTCCCTCCGGTGGCCCGCTCGATTCCTTTCAAAGCTTTCATTCCCACGACTCCAATTCCCAGTTTGTTGGCCTTTGGGATGCACTCTTTGGCGAAGTCGTTGATGTGCTTGTCGAGCGCGCTGACCGGGCACAGGATCGAGTCGAAGGGATAGCGATCGAGTGCTGCAATGATGACTTCCGGCCTCGTATGTCCAGTGATTCCGATATGTTTGACGAGCCCTTCCTTCTTGGCCTTCTCTATCCCTTGCACGGCCCCTCCTTTGCTCAGAATTTTGTCGAGGTTGGAGGAGTCGTTGATGGCGTGGCACTGCA
>JAYROD010000037.1:0-2280 GCA_041911835.1 Fimbriimonadaceae bacterium
ACGTCGAAGCCGTGAGTAAAGGGTATGTCTCCATCACGCCCGTGAGCTTGGATTGGACCGACCATGCCTTCGCTGAAGTGCTGCGCTCAAGTTTTCGATAAGGAAACCTCTACGGCGATTGCCGATCAAGGCAGCATGAACGTGCAGCCGCTCGAGGGCGCTTTTGGCGCGTAAAGGGTATCGAACGCAACTGGCTTTTCCTGGACGTCTTTGCTCAGAAGAGAGTTCAGTTCCTTGAGCATATCGACCCAGTAGCCTGGCCATAACTTTTCAATCCTGTGATCTTGGCCCACCAGGAATGTGTAGACCGAGTTCTTCGCTTCGTATGCACGTACGATCTTGAGCTGTGGATCGGTCAATACTCGGAACGACGGTCTATTCTCCGTCACCCATTGGCTGGCTTTTGCGCCTTCGACATCGATGACCCCCACGAAGTTCGCCTTGCCCTTAAACTTCTCCGAAAGCTTATTGAATATGGGTTGAGCATCGATGCTGCATGGGCACCCATATTTGATGAAAAGAAAGACGGTTGGTTTCCCGTCGGATAACTCGTCGCGAGTCCAGGTCTTTCCATCGGTATCCCTGCCTGAGAAGTCTGGCGCCAGTTTCAATTTCATCCGCTCGGATTCTTCGAGCATGATTTTCGTGACGGGATGCCTAGGCTCGAGGTCTTTGAGATCGCCCTCGATAACCGGCGCAGGCCTGGTCGCGAGGTAAATGCCACCAGCAACCAGCAGGAGCGAAAGAGGCAAGGAAACGTAAATAAGCCTCATAGCTTCAATCCATTGTACGGGATGAGAGTCCTTTTGTGCTGGTAGCGCGTCACCGGGGCACGTTCGGGGAAGGGTCGTCGAGCCAGCGTTTCACGGGCTCCTGTTTATAGGTCTCCAGCAGCTCGTAAACCGGGTCGTCCCCTCGCACCCACCGCAGGATCTGGTGCGGCGCTCGCCAGCGAGCATCCGCATCCAGCGGCTCGGGCCATTGTTCAACGGAGAGTTCCAACGGCCTGGGGCTCGAGAATTGGAGCGCTTCACCCCCGCGCATCAAGCTGAGAACCGGCGCGCCGTCGGGAAGCGCCTCCAACACTTCGGTGGCAGCGAGGCCGATCAGTTCTTCTCTGGTCGGTTCTTGGGTTGAAACTTGGGTGGCCGAATTCGTCGTCACCTTGGTGGGGAGGCATCCGTGGCGCGAAATAAGGAGCTTGCGCGCACAGTTTTCTCCCATCATCAGGATGGCCTGATCAGCCCCTTCTAGGGCCTCGACGGGGTCGGTAAACGATTCCAGGTCATGCTTCGCGTCCTCCACTTGAAAGGCGGCACGCGCCAGCCGATCGAACAAGTCGAGCCGCTCTTCGTCGGCGTCGAAGAACCGGATCTCCAATTCCCGCTCACCAAAATAGGTCGCCAGCGAAGCGATTACCGCCGGCCCTGCTCGCAGACTTCCAATTCCTAGAATCGCCAGTCGCATGGACTACGATTGAAGTCTACTCCGACTAGGCGCAAATCATTTGATGATCGTGTTCCCGTTCGTCGAAATGAACTTGCCTCGTTTCGTGTAAACCTTGTGCCCTTCGACGTACGTATTACCCTTGATCGAGTACGTCGTCGCGGGGCCCGAGCCAGCCACCGCACTATCCACCCGGTTGAAGGGCTCCGCAGGAGTGCCGACCTGATTCCCGTTCCACGTCTTGTCGACATAGATTGTGTTGGGGACCCAAACCCTCCACATTCCTCTGCCATGGGTTGCTGCGTAAAGCGTCTCTCCGCCATCGAAGAACACCTGATCGACCTCGACGTTGACCGGCCCGTCGTTATTTCCCGATCCGCCAAAGAGCGGTGTACGGTTCCAAGTCAGTCCCCTGTCCTCGGAAGCAAGCACTCCGAGATCGGTTCCGACATACACCCAATCCGGGTTGTTGGGGTGAAATGCTACCGAGTTGATTTGCACGGCCGGAATCCATGTGGGCGATGTTCCTCTTCGCTGGGTCCAGGTAGAACCGCCATCCGCCGTGAACCAGAGCGTATTCGTTTGGAATCCGCCGACGCTCACAAACACTTCATTCGAGTTTTGCGGGTTGATCGCGATGCTAGTGACAAATGAACCGGGAATGCCGCTTCCGACACTGACGTTCGCCCAGTTGGTTCCGCCATTCGTCGTTTTCGACACCAATCCATTGGCGTACCCCACCCAGATAACGTTGGAGTTGCCTTTCGCAATGGCGATCGCGCTACAAATTGGATTGTTAAATCCTGAAACCGGGAGCCTGATCGAACTCCAGCT
>JAYROD010000038.1:0-7119 GCA_041911835.1 Fimbriimonadaceae bacterium
GGGGGTGGGCGTTTGCCGCAGCAATCGCCCCGCCCACCATCACCATCGCCTCGCGCCAAAGCCCTACTTCCATCGTAAAGCCCTCCGCGCGCGCAACACGACCTCCAGCAGCTTGCCGGCCTGCTCCTCCACGACAGCAAACGACGCCTTCAGCTCCTCGAGCGTCGACGTCGTTTGCGATGCGGTGTAACTGCGAAACTTCGCGCCAAAGTCCTTCAGCGCATCGACCAGCTTGCCGCCTGAAAGCGCCAACGCAGCGAGGGCGCCGACTGCTCCGCCGACACCCATCCCAAGAATCAAAGAAGCCACGTCCGCGACGTTCATAAGATCGCCCCGAACGCCGCTTGCCACAATCCGTAGCCGACGTTGTATCGTCCGCGTACGCCATAGAAATAGCGGTCGCGCATGAATGCCGATTCCGATCCGCTTTGGCTTTCGAGCGCGGAGAATTCGACCGGCACATCGCTGCGCTGCTGCAGGATGACGCCTTTGATCGGCCGCGAGGTGTCCAGCAGAAACCAATAGTCGTCCGCCGTGCCGCTCAGGAACGGGGAGGAGACCACCTGCAGCTTGCCCTTGAACGGATTCAGATACGGAGTCGAAGCCGCGGTATCGCTGGCGTTGCCCTGGTAAACGACCACCGGGCTCTCCGCGAGCTCCGTCGCGGTCCACAGCAGCTTTGGCCCGACCACCAGCGTGTCAGGCATGATGCCGAGCGGTGTGCCCTGGTCGTCCGGCACGAGCATCATCGCCGAGATCGCGTCGGCCAGCGCATTGTCGCTCAGCGCCGAAGTGCCCTTGTTGCCGTAGGTTGAGCTGGCGACGGTCGGGTGTGCGGTGTTGAAGAAGGAGACGCCGTCGTAGCCGCTCGCGGTGAAGCCGTCGATCAGCGCCTGCACGACGATCTGCTGGCGATGGGAAGCGACGCGCAGTGCCAACTCGCGAATTTTCAAGCGGATGAGATCGAGCTGGTCGTCTTCGATGGCTCTTCGGTCGACGGTGATGGTCGATTCGAAAACCTTGTCTTCGATGCTCATCGAATAAGGCGTCAGCCCGCTCGGGTGACGCTCGTCGACAAACTCGCGCATCGGCGGGACGGTTCCCAGCCATGCATACTTCTGCGATGGCAAGGTGGTGTTGATGATCGTCGCGATCTTGTCGGCGATCGATTGGTCGAGCTCGCTGCGATATGCGAGCGCAAATTCTGCCTTGAGTCCAGGCAATAACAGATCGGGAATATCGCTCTTGGTCAGAGCCATAGGGAAAACCTCCGAAAAGAAGAGAGTTGGCAGTGAGCAGTTGGCAGAGAAGAGTTGGCAGAAAGAAGTTAGCAGCATGTAGCGAGCGGAGCTGAGTCCAAGTTCCGGCTGGCATCTGCTAACTGCCAACTGCCAACTGCTAACTGCTACCTACAAACTGTAATTGTCGACTCTGACCCTAACGCCGGTGGCGCCGGTGGATGTCGATTCGATGCCGACGATCGTGCCGACTTTGTACGTGTTGGTGAGGCCAGAAGTGGAGACTTGGACCTCCCAGTCGGTGCAGGCATAGACCTCTTTGCCGAGGTCGGCTACGGTGGGTGAGAAGCCGCTAGCGGCCTTGAAGACAAACGAGCCGCTCTTTGTGACGTTGACGCTCTTGTCGCCGGCCGATCCAGCCGAGTTGTCGATGGTTTCATTCGCAATTCCTGCGAACTTGAGATTGGCAGTGCCATGCGCAATCGGAATGAGATACCCCGATGCGTTGATGGCCAAGAGTGAGCCTTTGTAGACCTTGACGTTGCTTAGCTTATAGCTGACGACAAGTCCGGGCTTTTCAAAAGCTTCGTAAGCTTGGGTGAGTGCTGACAAAATGGAACCTCCTAGAGAGTTAGCAGTTAGCAGTGATCAGTTGGCAGTTGGCAGTTGGCAGTTGGCAGTTGGCAGTTGGCAGATAATTATCGTCTCTTCGCAATTTCAGAAAGCTCCACGCCGGGGAAATGCTTGCGATAAAACTCTGCTTCTTCCGGCATCATGAGAACGGCCGAGTGATCTTCGGTCGAGACAGGAGCGTGTTCCTTGAAGAGCGAATGCGGTGGCTGCAAAGAGAGCATGTCTAAGAGCAGATCCCGAACCGGCCGCATCCCAGTTCCGAAGCGAACCGGCTCCTCGATCCTTAGAAGCGCTGAAGCGTGAGGCCGCTGCGATGGAAGCAGCTTCCCTTCGCGAACGAACCGATCGACGGTTTCTTCGGCTGCCCGCACGGACAGGCTCTCCCGCAGGGCGTGGAACCGTTCTTTCCATCCGAGCTCCGTTTCTTCCAAGGTTCCAAACAACTGAATGCCGTCGGTAAATAGTCGGGCCGAGGGCACCCGAGGGTTTTCGACCAAGCTGACCTCGACGATCTCGCTGAGGTCTGGCGTCAACCCAATGGAAAGCGATCGCGCTCCTGAGCGCTCGATTAGCGCATTGGCCTCCGGCGTCAACGAAATCTGGCCGAACAGCTCGCCTCCGGACGCTTCGACCGAAGTGAGGTAGCCGATCTCCAGAGGGGACGAAGCATGTTCGATGAGCACTGGCACAGGTTTCTGGAAAGACCTTTGTAGCGCCTCGACTTGCGCAGGCGACACGACCAAATCCTTATCTGGGAATTCTCCGGCTTCAAAGAGCTTCGCCCGTCGATCGATCCAGTCCTGGGACAGTCCCGGATATCCCTTCGTTGGATTCTCTCGCCGGGCCCCTCCGGCACGGAATTGCATATTCATGGGTTTCACATAGTTATAGTAGACAATAGACTACTAAATGAACCCTTTTGAGGAAAAAAGTCGGAATTCTTGGACGATCGACAGGATAGGTACGGACTTTCGCAGCAGATTCCTCTCCCCGCCAAGCATGTGCGAACGTATAGTGAGAACATGGTGTCGCGGGTGTGGATCGGAGCGGCGACGGTTGCGGCGATCCTCTTCTCTGCTTGCAACGAACCTGTCGGATCCGGGTCGAAATCGTCCGCGCCAAAGCTCACGGCTGCGGAATTGATAGCTTTGATCCCAGACGATCTTCGCGTGCCCCCTCGGCCCGAGGCGTCGTCTGCCGACGACGCCTGGCCGATGCTCGCGAAAGCGATGAGGTCGTACGAGGGAGTGAAGACCCCCGATTTGCTGAAGCGGGCCGCAGCGCAAATCCCCCCGATACTCGAAGTTGGCCTGCCGGACGTGGAGCAGGCTCAGACGATTCTCTCGGCGCTCAGCATCAGAGAACAGGCTTTCGGGGATGCACGCCTCGCTGCCGAGAAGCAAGTGCTCTGGATTCAGGTCAACTCCGACGGGTCGAATGCCGCGCTCGGGGACGACTCTCATGACGACGAAAGCGCTTCCCCGGAGCGCTTCAAGGACGCCGCCGAGTTCAAGCAGCTCATCAAGGACCTGTCTTGGCGCGTCTTGTGTCTGGGAAGGATCGGCCATCATGCGGAAGCCGTGAAGGACTTCGCTGCCATGCGCCGGCTCATCCGGCTTTGGTTCAGCGGACACGGCGACGCGATCCAGTTCTTGGTCGGCGACGCGGCGCTTTCGATTGCCGACAAGGCGATTCGGACCTATGCCGCCGTCTACCATCCTCCTGCCGAGTTTTACTCGGCGGTCATTTCCGTATTCGAGCGAAACCCCATCGACCTTTTCGCCGCCCTGAACAATGCCAGCAGAAAGGAACTGGAACAAGATGCTTCCGAATTCGCTTCGCGCACTGGGGCGGACCATGAGGGCAATCTCGCCGCCCTCTATGCCAGCCATCCAGACCCATTCGATGCGGCTAAAACGATAAAGTTAGAGTGTAATAACCTGCAACAATCAATCTCGATGCAGCATGAGCCCTGGGTTAAGCAAAGGAGCGCCCTGACGGCGCTTTACCAGCAGGAGACCCATGAGATCCCCAAGGAACTGCTCGCTACCGATGCGGTCGAGCACCCTGAGCCGACTCCCACGCGCCTGGCGGAGCTGGCGAAAGAATTGAAAAGGCTGGACAATCCGGAGGGCCGGGTGACGGCCACGATGAATCTCCAGTCGCTGATGGTCGCCGGCGAGGGCGCCGCGAGCCGCCAAGCCGAAGATGCCATGACGCTCGCGATTCTTGCGATCCAATGCTACTTGTCTCAGCGGGGCGCGATGCCCGACTCGCTGGAAGCGCTCGTCGCAGCCCATCTGCTGAGATCCGTCCCCACCGACCCCGTATCCGGCGCTCCAGTGCGCTATTCCCCCGTCAAGGGGATCGTCTGGTGCGTCGGAGTAGACGGAATTGACCAAGGTGGCGCCACGACAGCAGGGGCGGCCTGGCAAAAAGGCCAAGATTGGGTTTTCGAGGTGCGCGCAGCCGGCAAATAGGCGTCTATACGGCCCCGATGAGTCGATTTTTAGACTCGAACTATGCCATAATCAACGGTTGCGCCCAGTTTGAAATTGGGCCAGAGGAAACCCCACCTTGGCGAAAGCTCTCCAACTCAAACCCGAAGAATTGTTTGCACGATCCTATGCCGACCGGCTCATCCTGGAAAAACTGACCGAAATCCAGGCCGTCGTCAAGCTCAGCGACCTCGTCGAGAAGCTCCATGGTTCCGGACTCGGCCTTTCGGCTGTTCGTTCCTTGCTGGCTTCCAATCCGGATCGGTTCGCCTATGCTGATCGGCGATGGGTGCCTGCCGCACGCATCGACGGAATGGGACGCCCGTTCGCCGAGATGGTCCGGCTGCAGGTCGACCGATTCGGCGGCCCAATGCCGCTGAACCTGCTGGTTCAAGAGATCGCCCTCATCCATGGGCTGCCCGAAGAAGGACTGGGCGAAAAGCTGCTCCGAGTCATTAACTCGAGCGACGAGCTTTTTGTGACGGACGCCGGAGAGGTCGCGCTTGCCGACTGGGTGTTCGCCGCGACCGACGAGTCGCCCGAACGAGCACTCGCACTCTACGGTGTCAGCGAGGAAGCCTTGAAGTCGGTGCAGGACAAACTTGGAAAGTTCGATTGGCGCGCGCAGGGCGCCATCAAGAAGGCGCTCGAAAAGGCCGCCCCTGCAAGTGTGAAGGCAATTGGCGCCGCAGCGTGGTCGGCGGTGAACGGCGCCGACCCTCGATCTATTCTCATTTACGACTGGAGGACGTTCAACGCCGAACTCCTGAGCATCGACGGCTATGTGTTCTCCTCCGATGGCGCGATCTACCCCGAAGCCGAAGCCAAGAAGTGGATCAGCGCGGCCGTCAAGCTCGCCGAGAAGATCGCCCCGACCATCGAGGTGGAAGATGCTGCGCCGATCGACGTGAAGGCGGACGATGTGGCGAAGGTCGTCGCGAAGCTCAAGGATGACCAGAGCATTACCGCTTCGCAACTGCTCGAAGAGATGTACGAGATCACGCCGAGCATCAAGACCTATCCGGATGACCTCGCCAACATGATTGCAGCGCTTCAGAGCCAGAAAGGCGCTTGGTGGGTGGGTGGAGACCGATTCCGAAAGCCCGGAACCGCGCCGGACTTCATCTATTCGGTTCCGGAACTCTTTCAGTATCAGCAAACCGACTTTCGCGACGAGGACGGCGATCTCATCGACGTGCAGTTGAGCGACGATGGCCTTAGCACGTCGCTACGAAAGCTCCTCAGCCACCCACTCGCCACGGACGTGCTCGATGAGGATATCTTGCCCGCCCCGAAAAACACGGCCGAGCAGCTTCGACTCGTGCTCAAGCCGATCCATCGAGAACTCGGAACCTTCCCGCTCTGCCAGTTCCCGACAGGTTGGCTCGACCCCGAACCGTCCATCCAGGAACTGACTTTCATCGACCCACAAGGCCGCGAGCTTCAGGTCTGGGCGAACATGGAAGGTCGCCTACTCTTCAACCTGATCGACTGGTGGTATGAGCAGCCCGTCGAGTCCGGCGCGGTCTTTAGCATCACGCGCACGCCAAAGTTTAACGTGTTCGATTTCGCTTGGCTCGATCAGACTGACCCGGTTGTGTATATCAGCAACCAGCGTATGGAAGAGCTTCGCGAGATTCAGTCCCGGGCCGACGAAATGAGCACGCTCGACATCCTCAAAGAGGTCATGTCGCACTGGCCCAAGGGCGCCGACTTCTTGACGATCCTCTGGGAGGTCAACGTGGTTCGCCGCTCGCAACGCCGGCTCATCGCATCGCTTCTCAGCAGCTATCCGTGCTTCTATCAGCGTTCCGGCTCACCGGTTTGGCACTACGATGCCAAGAAGGCCGAACTCGGAGTCGACAAGACGAAGAAGAAGTTCATTCTCAAGAAGTAGCTGCTTCTTAGATGATAAGAGGCGTCGCCTGTTGGTGGCGTCTCTTATCCTTTAAGACCGCTGATCGGGCGCCCATGCCCATTCTGGATGGCGGGGCATAAAGAAGTGTGCGAATCCAACGTATTCGCTGACGCTCCAGCCATGATCCGAAAAACCGCCATTAGACGACATCGGCTCCATGTCATCGTCGTGCACGGGCTTGGTCGGCTCGCCTTCGCGCAGATAGCACAGCAAGGGTCCAATCGGAACGCGCCGGACGTCGTTTTTCATCGGGTCGTTGCCACACCAATGCCAGACCTTCAGAAGCCCAACCACTTGGCCGTCAGCCTGGATCTCGACGCCGTCTCTAATTGCCCGGGAAAGCGCTATGGAGGTCCGAGGGAGCCGGCGGATGCCGGGCAGGGAGACTGTTCGGCCATTGGTGAGCAGCAGGCCTTTGTCCGTCCAGCCCTTGACGGCAATTGGATGGCGCAGCGATTCGATGTGACTCTTAGGCCAGAACGATCCCGTCAGAGAGAAAAACTGACCCATGGGAGAGGCGTAGAAGGCTAGTGCTCCGACTCCAAGAGTCGCGGCTCCCGTAAGGACTCCATTTCTGATCCGCCGACTGAGCATGATGAGTGGGCCCGCCTTCATCTTACAGCACTTTTCCGCCAACCGGTCCCTACTGCCTCACATCGGTTTTTGGTAGATTCGGAATATGCGTCGAGTTTTGATGATTGTCGTGGTCTGCTGCTCCTCGTTCGGTTGGGCCCGAGATGCCACCGACGACGAAGTTCAGGCCTATATGGCCGAAGCGCGAGTACCGGGAATGACCTTCGCGGTCATCAAAGACGGGAAGGTCGTTCGGACC
>JAYROD010000039.1:0-8388 GCA_041911835.1 Fimbriimonadaceae bacterium
CAGACAGGGGCTGCACAATCAAGTCATGAGCACAATGACGGCTACCCGTGAGCGCCCCCAACTCGACAAAATCGATCTCAAACAGGAATACAGGTTCCTGTACGGTCCCTCTTCGAAGATGGTCGAGCTCGTGACCGTCCCGAAGCTAGGGTTCATCATGGTGGACGGGGAGATCGGCCGAGGAGAGACGCCGGAAACTTCCGCAGGGTTCTCTGAAGCGATGATGGCGCTGTATGGACTTTCCTACACCCTCAAATTCATGTCGAAGCTCCGAGCCGACAACCCGATCGACTACACGGTGATGCCCATCGAAGGGCTCTGGTGGAGTGCGACAGATGAGATGGCGTTTACTCCTGAAGGTCCTTGGAATTGGACACTCATGATGATGCAGCCGGCGCACATCGACCAGGCGATGTTCTTGGAAGCTCTCAAGGAGGTCAAGAACAAGAAATCGTCGGCGACTCTGGATCGTGTTCGATTCGCACCATTCGATGAGGGTTTGTGCATCCAGATTATGCACATCGGACCGTACGCTACGGAGCCGCAAACGATTAAGCGCATGGACGACTTCGCCGCAGCTAACGGCTATCGATATAGGGGGAAGCATCACGAAATCTATCTCGGAGATCCTCGTCGCACGAAGCCTGAAAAGTTGCGCACGGTGTTGCGTCGGCCCGTCGAACGCATCGCTTAGCACAACCGCCGAGTCGGAATGCCGGCAACAGCCGTTGCGCGGTACCCTGTGCTTATGAGCTGGCTGAATATCGTGCTGTACATCTATGGCTTCATCAATATCGCAGGTGGAGTCATTGGATTTGTCGTCGGCAAGAGCCCTTGGTCGCTCGCGATCGGAGCCACTTTCGGAGTGCTCGTGCTTCTCCTGACCTCCATGACGAAGTCCAAACCGGCCATGGCCTACCGCACGCTCGGCGTCCTCTCGATCGCCCTGCTCGGGTTTTGGATCTTCAGGATCAATGAAGTAATGGGCCAGGGCAAGTCTCCCGGCATGGCCATCATGAATGCGGCGTTGTCGCTCGTCGTCTTCGCGCTGCTCGGAATCAGCCATATGATGGCGGTCGGCAAGCGCAAAGCGGAAGGCCTACAAGAGCCGAAGTAACGGCATCGAATAGACCTGGGCCTCGATGTCGCCGCCTGATTGGTGAACGACCACCGTATCGCCAGGGATCGCCGCTTCGTTGCGAAGCATGGCGCCCGCGATAAAGCCGAATTCAGGGCTGAAGCAAGCGGAAGTCACCCAGCCGGCGTCCGGCCGGGAGGCATGGCTGATGGACGCCCCGGATTCGAGCGGCTCCTCGGAGGCAAGCGCCATCCAGGTACGGTTCGTGTGCCCTCGGCTATGAAGGCGCATCAGTACCTCTTGACCCGTGTAGCAGCCCTTCTTATAGCTGATGTGCTGAGCCTCGAAGGCCGGTCCGAGTTCTGGGGGCAGCGTCTTTGAATCCGTGTCGATGCCAAAAACGGGAATGCCCGCTTCGAGCTGGGCGGCCGCGAACGCTCCCGGGTCGATCTCGCCGAACGTCTTCTTGAGCTTCTTAATCGCTTTCGTGTGGTCTGGATCGATCACGAGATCCCATCCACCGGAGCCGGCGCGATTCGATCGGAGCAGTTCGATGGGTTGCCCTTCCAATTCCGTCAACCCCGTATCGAGCTGGGGTAGGTCCATCAGCTTGGAGAGTTCCCGCGTTGCCGTTGGACCCTGGATGCTGATCAGGGTTTTCGTCAGCTTCTCCGCCGCGACGTCCTCCATGATCACCATCTTCCGCACGCGGTTGAGCACGGCTTCCGCGGAGCCATTCGCTGTAGTCAAGACGAACTTGTCAGGAAACGACCAGAGGCTGCAGATCGCTTCGAGTTGCCCGGTCGGGGCGCAAAGGCAGAAAGCGATGGAGCTGCCCGGATGGACGTGGTGCAGATCGTTGGTTACCTGTCCTTGCAACCAGCCCTTTCGATCTTCGCCGGACAGGACGATCGAAGTCTCCTGGGTGAGCTCGATGAGGCCACAACTCTCTCGGATGAGCGCATAGCCAAGCTCAAAAGGATCGATAGCATCGGAGGTTCGAAGAGGTTCACTCATAGCAAAGAAAACAGCTCGAGCTAGCGATAGCCCAAAATGGAAGCGTGCGGCTAGGCTCCTATTTTACATACGGTAGTCGTTCGCGAGGCGTGGCACTCTGATGGGCGGACTGGCAATTCTAGCGGCATTTGGTCTCTGTTGGGGGGTTGGCCGTGCGGAAATCCGCTCTTTCGAGCATGAGGCAGCGGCCGAAATCGCTTCGAAGCTCCAGGGGCCGGACAAAAGAGTCGTCGTTCGATCCCAGCTAAACGGGCTCGCCGGGCTCTGGGGAGACCTCGCGGAAGCGGAAATCGCTGCATCGAACTTTTCGACCAAGGGGCTCCCCCTCTTTACGGAGCCCAATCGCTCGAAACAAGGAGTCATCCGGCGCCTTAACATCCGATTGACGGACTTTCAGCTTTCCGGTCTCGACGTGGCGAGCTTGGAAGCTTCCATCCCCGATTGTCGCTACGACTTCGGGCTAGCGCTTCGGAAGAAACAGATTCGATTGAGCAGAAGCGGCGTCGGCATGGGCCGCGTGATCATTCGACAGGAAGCGCTCGAGAAGTGGATCCTGCGGAAATTCCACGAGATCAAGCGCGTCACCGTGCGCATCGATAAGGATAAGGCTTGGGTTGAAGGTTATGGAGAATTCCTCATCACGAAGACCAATTTCGAAGTAATCGCATCGCTGGAGCCGCTCGACGGAACCAAACTGGTCCTCACCGATGCGAAGGTCTATTTCGAGTGGAACCGGGTTGACGAGCCAGGGAGAAAGGTGCTGCTCGATACGCTCAATCCAGTGGTCGATCTTCGGAAGGACCTCGGCCTCTTTGACGCGATCGAGGTTGAAGGGCTCCGGTTGCGCGACGGCGTCGTCGAAGCCTGGGGAAAGACCCGGATTCCCATCTTGCCGGCTTCCCAGTAAATCTTTCAGGCGCTTGAGCCGATCATCCAAATACCGATGCTTGCGCCACTTGCTGCCGCACTGTTCTTCCCGATGCCGATCGCCTTCGGCGCCTATCCGCTTTACGATCAGGCTTTGAAAGGTTCCGCCCTGGCCGAAAAGGAGCACACGATGGAGGTGCTCTACGGCGAGGATCGCGCCACGGTTGGGTGGTGGAACGACGGCACGATGGCCCAACCAATGGAATGGGCGCTCTGGATCTCGCCCAACTTCGTTTCGCGCTGGCTCGGGTACCTCGACCGCAGAGAGCTCTGGACTTCGGATCAGATGCGCGACCGCTATCAGGCCGTGAGCCGAGAGCTCGACGGCAAGATCACCGTCCTGGTACAGCTTGTAGCGTTTCCTAAACAGTCGCTGCTCGACTTCACCGACGAAGCGCCATCGCAGCCTCAAGAGATCGAAAAGGTCCGCTTCGTCGTGACTTACGACGATGTACGGATGCAGCCCACGGTTTCGAAGGTGGCCACCTTCCAGTGGAGAGATCGCTCATATGTGAAGCAGTTCCGCTGGTGGACGTACCTTCCTTGGGCCGCGCCGCTCACTCCAGAGTGGATGAACACAAAGGACGAGCCGCCGTATGGCGTCGGGGACTGGTACGCGTCGTGGTACCTGGTCGAGTTTCCGGTCGTTCCGGAAATCCATGCGTGCAAGAAGTTCGAGGTGCGTATCATTAGCCCTCGAAAGGAACGGGTCGCGACCTTCCCACCCGAAAAGCCCGACCTCCTCAAAAACTTCAAGATCGGCCATTAGGTTGCCTGTCCGACGCGGAATCGTCTATGATCGCTCGGAGGTTGATCCCATGAAACCGTTGCGTGTGATTCCGCTGCTGCTGCTCCTAGGCGCCTCGATGGCCGCCACCGCCCAAAACGCCGACCTGAAAGCGTCTTACGAGAAGCTCAGGCAGTGTTTGATGAAGAAAGACATTAAGGGAATGTTCGCCATGTGCGCTCCAGACATGACCTGGACCGAAGATGGCCGAACCATGAAGCAGGCTGAAATGAAGTCGCAGATGGAGATGCAGGTCAAAGCCACCCAGAAGTACGACGAGATCACCTTCAAGCTGAATAAGGTTACGGTGAAAGGCAACACTGCCGTGGTTGAGTGCGGCAATGTCGTTCGCGCCGATGTGATGATGCCCGGAGCCAAAAAGGTGAGCAAAGTCGTCTCGAAGTCAAACTCAGTCGACACGTGGGTCAAGGGCAAGGGCGGCTGGATGATTAAGAGCGTCGTCGTCAAGAAAAGCGACACGACGATAGACGGCAAGCCCATGAAGATGGGTGGATAGCCGTCAGCGGACCCAAAACTGAATCAGGGTGCACAAATGTGCGCCCTTTTTTCGTTTTTGAAGGGCGGACGGGCAAGGGGACGCCAATCGATTCGCCAAGTAAGAATATCGGCGAAAACTTCGCAAGAAACAAAAAACCACCCCAAATTGCAGGAAATTGACTTAAGATGAAGAAGTATGTTCATTGAGGGCATGCGGGGTCGGTTCGCCGAAATCGGGGGAGTTGGTCCCGCCGCTCATTATCATACGGGAGGGATCTCTCTATGAATCGATACCGATCTGCATTCACTCTGATTGAACTGCTTGTGGTCATCGCCATCATTGCGATCCTCGCCGCCATCCTTTTCCCTGTGTTTGCGCAGGCCAAGGCCGCTGCGAAGAAGATTAGCTGCCTCAGCAACTTCAATCAGATGGGCAAGGCCGTCATCATGTACAACGCTGACTATGACGACCGAATGCCCCATTCCAATACCGATGGCTCAGCCACCTTCTGTTGGGGCTGTGGGCCACCAGACAAAACCTGGGGACTGCTCGTGTTTCCGTATGTGAAGAATTACCAAGTCTTCCGATGTCCGAGCGACCCCAATGCCAACGACGCAGGCCTGACCCGCGATGCTAACGGAGTTCCGGTTCCGCCGAACAATCCGAACGTGCCTTACTATTGGACCGTTCGAACTGACCTCGGCTACAACTACGACTTCTTGGCGCCCTGGGTTTATGGTTTTAGCCCCGTCACTATCTCCTCCAGGCCGATCGGCCTGAGCCAGGACGAGCAGCCTGCGAACACAGTTCTGTTTGCAGACTCGATCTGGGATCGAGATGCGAACGGCGCCCCTGTCGGAGGCGGCAACTGGGTTATCGAAGCTCCGTGTGCGAAGGACAGCAACGGCGCTTGGCTTCAGCCAATCGCCTCGATCTGGCCCTCGGGCTCGGTCTGCAACTACACGACGAACCCTTGTTGGTACAACTACGGCATCGGCTGGAACCTTCAGCCGAACAGCTGGCTCGTGTTCGGGGGCCTCTGGCCGTGGCACAACGGCCGTGTGAATATCAACTACGTCGATGGTCACTCGAAGAACAACGCGATCTCGCAGATCACCCGCGGATGCACGGTCATCCAGGGATTCGGCGGCGCTGCGTATGACGGCGACCTCTATGCGTGGGATCTTCGATGAGCAAGAAGTGGATGCCTTTTGCGATCGCAGCAGTGGTCGTTGGCGTCGGCTTTCTCGTTTGGAGAATCTTCGGCACGGTCTCCGGCAGTGACGAAGCTCCTTCTGTCAACAGTCTCGTCAACGAGATTCCCAAGCCACCGCCTGGGACCAAACCGTTTGACAAGGAGCCGATGCTTCCACCAGGCGTTCCGGCGCCAAAGGGAATGCCCAAGCCAAACCGATAACACAAGAAAAGCCCCCTCCATTCGGAGAGGGCTTTTTCCTGTGTCAGGTTAGTTGAAGGAGACCTTGACCGGCTCCCGCTCTGTGGCGTCGCCGATCTCGAAAAGCTCTTTCGGCTGGAACCCGCCCATCCCGGCGAAGATGGAATCGGGGAAGCTCTGAATCCGTGTGTTGTACGACGTCACGATGTCGTTGTAATACTGCCGCGCAAAACTGATCTTGTTCTCGGTGCTCTGCAGTTCCTCTTGGAGCGCCAGCATATTCTGGTTGGCTTTCAGATCCGGATAGGATTCCACCAGACCGAAGATGCCGGTCAGGGCCGCGCCAACAGCCTTTTCGGCGGTCGCCTTTTGCTGTGGACCCTGAGCCTGCAGGGCCATATTTCGGGCTTGGACAACCTTTTCAAGGGTCTCCGATTCGTGTTTCATGTAACCCTTGACGGTCTCGACGAGATTGGGAATCAAATCGTACCGCCGCTTGAGCTGCACGTCGATCTGTCCCCAGGCGTTGCTGGTCTGCTGTCTCAGCGAGACCAAACGGTTATAGGTCGCGATCCCATAGATCACGAGCAAGACCACGATTCCGGCCAAAACGATAAGCGCTATTCCCATTGCGTGCTCCGAGCTCCTTCGGCTCTTATGCTACCGAATACGGAATCAGTTTGGGACAGGTTGCGATACTCTCCTCAGGATCACCGTGTCGGTGAGCAGCCCGCCCGAATCCTGGAAGGAGAGCGTGCCGTCGCTCAGCACCTTCAGCTTGATCGGCGGGTTCGCCGCGCGCGCGCCCGATCCGATCGTTTCGATGGGTTTGCCAAAAATCATCTCGACGTCGAGCAAAGCCTCATCGCCAGAAGCGCGCACGCTTCCGGACTTGGGGATACCGGAATTTGAGAGCTCATAGGTGCCGTTGGGCTTGAAGGTCAGTTCGACTTTCTTGATCGAGTTGGCGACGTAAGGATTGTTGGCGTGCTCCGGGGGCAACGCATGCTCGCCGCGCCAAGTGCCCTCGAGCCCGGCAGCCTTTCCACACGCGACCGAGCATAGCCCTCCGAACGCTATAATTCCCAATATGGCTGCCCTCGCCCCCGACGCGCATCGCGCGATGGGATTGACCGACTTCGAGTTTGATCGCATAAAGAGCCTGTTGGGCAGAGAGCCTTCCCCCACTGAACTGGGAATGTTCGCCGTGATGTGGAGCGAGCATTGCGCCTACAAATATTCACGCCCGGTCCTGGCCTATTTTAAGCGATATCGCGAAGCAATGGAGAGCAATTCGTTCGAAAACGCCGGAGTGGTCGATATCGGTGATGGACTGCTAGCGACGATGAAGGTCGAGTCGCACAACCATCCCTCGGCCGTAGAGCCATACCAGGGCGCGGCAACCGGTGTCGGCGGCATCATCCGAGACATCTTCACCATGGGCGCCCGACCCGTCGCCTCCCTCAATTCGCTGCGGTTCGGTCCGATCCGCGATGACGAAGCCGCTCCGGAAGTCGTGCGACGGAATCGATACCTCTTTGAGCACGTCGTCGATGGCATCGGCGGATATGGAAACTGCGTCGGCGTCCCGACGGTGGGTGGCGAAGTCAGCTTTCACCCGCGCTACAGTGGCAACCCGCTCGTCAATGCAATGGCCGTGGGGATCCTCGAAAAGGGAAAGCTGACGACAGCGGCAGCGAGCGGAATTGGAAACCCAGTGGTCTACCTCGGCTCCGCAACCGGAAAGGACGGTATCCATGGCGCGACGTTTGCCAGCGACACCTTGGGAGAGGACAGCGACGCGAAGCGCCCTAACGTCCAAATTGGTGACCCTTTCGCAGAAAAGCTACTCATAGAGGCGACTCTCGAGGCGCTGGAGACAGGCGCCATCGTGGCGATCCAGGACATGGGCGCGGCGGGTCTCACCTGCAGCACGATCGAGATGTCGAGCAAGGGAGGGGTTGGGATGGACGTCGATCTCGACCTGGTTCCGATGCGCGAGTCGGATATGACGGGCTATGAATTGATGCTCAGCGAGAGCCAGGAACGGATGCTCTGCGTAGCCGAGAAAGGGCGTGAAGGTGAGGTCCAAGCGGTTTTCGAGAAGTGGGGGCTCCCGGCGGTGGTCATTGGAGAAGTGACCGACTCGGGCGTCGTCCGAATTCGTCGATGGGGTCGAATCGAAGCGGAAGTTCCGGCGCGATTTCTGACCGATGAATGCCCTACCTACACTCTGGAAGCGGATCCACCCCCGTATTTCGACCTTGCTGGCGAGCGCAGATTCGACGACCTTCCTCCCATCGATGCCGTGGATGCACTTCACAAACTTCTGTCGACGCCGGGCCTCGGCTCGAAGCGATGGGTCTATCGCCAATACGACCAGCAGGTCCAAACCCAAACCGCTGTCGTCCCTGGGAGCGCCGACGCCGCGGTACTGGCTCCCAGGGGCACCCACAAAGGAATCAGCTTGGCAATCGACGGAAACGGCAGGCAGGTTTACTTCGATCCATACGTTGGCGGACAATTGGCCGTGGCCGAAGCCGCGAGAAATGTCGCATGCACCGGGGCGAAACCAGTCGCCGTCACGGACGGGCTTAACTTTGGGAACCCGCAATTGCCTCACGTGTATTGGCAGTTTCGAGAAGCGGTGCGGGGCATCGCCGATGCTGCGAACGCGCTCGGCA
>JAYROD010000040.1:0-5684 GCA_041911835.1 Fimbriimonadaceae bacterium
AGAGCTGGAAGTTCTCGCGCGTCTTTGCTCGTGCTGTAAACAAGCTGGACGCCGGGGAGGCCAGCCGATACATCAGTCAGCTTAGGTATTTCCAAAAGCGTATCGAGCAGAGCCTCGATTCCGTTGGACTCAAGCTCGTAAATGTCGAGGGGCACGAATTCGATCCGGGAATGGCGGCGTCGCCGTTGAACATCGGCGATTTTGCCCCGGAGGATGCGCTGATGGTCGATCAGATGGTGGAACCCATCATCATGGGAATTGATGGTCTAAGACGGCAGGGAACAGTCATGCTTCGAAAGGTGCCGGCATGAATTACGTTGGAATCGATCTCGGTACCACGAATAGCGCGATTTGCTCCTACGACGGAGAGAACGTCCGGCTGTATAAGAGCCCGGAGCAACACGATGTCACTCCATCGGCCATCTTCATCGATCGCCGGGGCAACAAATATGTTGGCTCCCGCGCGTACAACAATGCGGCGCGAAATCCGGACAACGCTGCGATCCTATTCAAGCGCCTGATGGGGACCAGCACACCGATTAAGCTGCCGGCGGTGAACCTCACTATGTCGCCCGAAGATTGTTCAGCGGAGATTCTGCGAGTGCTTTTCGGCTATTTGCCGGAGGAGATTCGCAACGATGCTGATACGGGCACTGTGATAACCGTCCCGGCGGCGTTCAATCAAATGCAGAAGGACGCCACCATGTCAGCGGCGGGAACTGCAGGGATTGGACGGGTAGCGCTGATGCAAGAGCCGGTTGCGGCAGTGATGAGCGTGATGCGGCAGCGAAGGAACGACGGGATCTTTCTTGTGTACGACTTGGGTGGCGGCACCCTCGACATCGCCATCGCGGAGAGCATTTCTGGTCGCGTAAGCCTTCTGGCACATGGAGGTATCGCGATGTGCGGCGGACGGGACTTCGACCGTATGTTATTCGATAACATCGTTAAGCCATGGTTGCTGGACAACTTCGACCTCCCCGACGATTTGTCCGCGAGTGCTCAGTTCAAGTCACTGCTCAGGATGGCGACTTGGGCGGCGGAGAAGGCCAAGATTGAGCTATCGCAGCGTGATGACGTGGTGATCAGTCTCCCTGAGACCGAGTTAGGCGTGCGCGACCAAGCGGGACAGGAGGTTTACCTAGACATCGCGCTTGACCGCCGCCAATTTGACGAGCTAATCGCCTCCAAGCTCGACGAGTCCATTCAGGCAGGCCGGGAAACCTTAGAAAAGGCCGGCTTAAGCGCCCACGACGTTGAAAGAGTCGTGTTCGTCGGCGGGCCAACGCAATACAAGCCTCTTCGAGAGAAGGTGGCGTTCCAGCTTGGCATCGCTCCCTCAACCGACGTAAATCCAATGATCGCCGTCGCGGAGGGGGCGGCCGTTTTCGCAGAGTCCATTGATTGGGCATCGCAAAGCCGAGGACGCAAGAGCGGAAGAGGCGCAATTAGCGCCGGTGGGCGGCTTGATCTCTCCTTCAGCTACATCGCCAGGACGCCCGATTCAAAGGCGAAGATCGTTGTGAAGCTAGGAGGCGGGGCGCTGAATGGTGCCGAGTTCAAAATTGACAGTCTCGACACGGGATGGGAATCCGGACGCCTCGCATTGAAGGACGGTGCGGCAGTTGAACTTCCCTTGCCGAAGCCCGGCGAGAACACGTTTAAGGTGTGGGTGTTCGACGCCAACGGCGGGCCTGTGACACTTGGTCAGAACACGATCGTCATATCTCGTACTGCGGCAAGTATCGACGCGATCCCAGCTTCACATTCGATCGGCGTCGAGGCGAGGGAGAAGATCGGCGGCCGGATGGTTCTGGATTACTTGGTACGTGAGGGAGATCAACTGCCTAAGAAGGGAAAGAAGATCTTTAGGGCGGAAGAGTCTTTGAAGGCGGGCAGCGCCGGATCAATCAAGATCAAGCTCTGGGAAGGGGAAATCTCTGATCCGATAAACGACAACAGATTTATTGGAATGTTGGAAATCAGGGGTTCCGAGTTCGATGACGGCGTAATTGCTGCGGGGGCCGAGTTGATTTGTGAGTACGAGGTACTCGACTCGGGGAATATCGTTCTTGAGGTTACCGTGCCGTCCATCGGGGGGGCCTTTCACAGTGGGCGCAATCTTTATGCTCGACAAGAAGGCCAAGTTGATTACACCAAGGCATCTAAGCTTGTAGCGGAGCAGTCCGAGCACGCGCTGCAGCGTCTGGATGACATGGCCTCCAAGATAGATGACCCGCGACTTGATCAGGCCCGCGAAAAGCTTGATGGGGCTGCCTCGCTGAAAGCGGGGGAAAGCGATCCAGAAACGGCAAAGCAGGCGATGGACAACGTGCAAGAAGCGAAGCGGCTTCTCGCACTGGCACGAAAGGAGCATCTGAAGGAGATTCGTCAACTCGAACTGGATAAAGCAGTCGAGTTCTTCGACAAGGCAGTGCGACAACACGCGAGGCAATCCGAGGAGTCGGCTTTCGACAACCTCGTAAGGACAGCTCAACGATCAATCGAGAGCAACAGTGGCGACTTTGAGTCGCACCTAGACGAAATGCGCGGTAAGAATTTCATGATCTTGTGGCGGCAGGACTGGTTCGTCATCGATCGTTTCAAATGGTTGGCGGAGGATTCGTATCTCTTTCCGGATCAACGTGAGCACGCGCAGATGGTGAGCCTAGGCATGGAGGCTCTCAAGGGGAACGACATGGAAAAACTGCGGCAAGTTGTTGCCGAGCTTGACTCCGTGCGCATCGGAACTGCGGGCGATGATGACATGTTGGCTGGAGCTAATATCGTCCGAAGCTAATAGTATGGCCCTTTGTCGCTTCAAAGGCAGCGCACGAATATAGAGTCCCGATGATGGGGTGTGATGCTGGAGTTTAGGACGCAAAGGTTGCCGGCAAAGCCGGTATGTCGAAGATTTAGCGGGCAGATTATGACATTCGATGTTTGGCTCCCCATGGGGCATCGGCTCCCCGACGGGGCGAAGACTGCCCGCCCACTCTACGCCGGAAGTGGATGGCAACTCTTCGAGACACGGGGCGGTGGACGTGCAGTTGTCGTTGACGATGATCTGGCGAGCCGGTGGGTTCGGTCGGGTCTACTGGAAGATGGGGTTCTTTCTAAGTTCACATTTGGCGCCCTTCAACTAAACGCGATTTCGTCCGGCCCAAGTCAGGTCTTGTCGCCGGTTTCGGATTGCCGGTCGCCGAATACCAAGGCTGAGGCCCTGTCGTTTGCATTGGCTCTGAAGTCGACCAGACGCATCGATAAGGAGTCGCCTTTGCAGGATGCCATATACGTCGAAAAGATCAGTCGATTGCTTCCGACCTACAGCATCAGCTCCCGCATTGAAGACGACACGGTTCTTGGGTACTGGCTCACTGGCGGTGCGGCGGTTTCTGCAAAGTCATTCCGTCGCCTTCAGCATATGTTGAGCTGGATGAGTGCGGATAATCTAATGGAGGTGGTCGAAGCCGCCGGGCTCAAGGTTTCTGAGGTTGTACCAACGGGGCGTCCACGACGCAAAGGAGCGCAGGTAGCGTCCGTGAGCCCCCCACAGGACGAAGAAGCGGCTGGGGCTGCCGGTGAACAGAGAGCGGTCCAGACATTTGAACTTCCGGGACGACCGGAGCTTGAAGCGTTTTTCAATGAACATGTTGTCGACATTGTTCAAAATAGGGAACGCTACAAGGCGTTGGGAATCGATTTCCCGTCAGCCATCGTGCTTCACGGGCCTCCAGGATGCGGTAAGACCTTTGCAGTCGAGCGATTAGTCGACTTTCTTGGGTGGCCGAGCTTCCAGATTGATGCGTCCAGTGTGGCGAGCCCGTACATACATGAAACGAGCAGAAAGGTGGCGGCCGTATTTGACAAGGCCATGGAGAGTGCACCATCGGTGCTCGTAATCGACGAGATGGAAGCCTTCCTTGCCGACCGTGAGATGGGAACTGGCCACCATCGCGTTGAGGAGGTGGCCGAATTTCTTCGGCGGATTCCCGAGGCCGCAAAGAATGATGTGCTGATCGTGGCTATGACCAACCGCGTAGATATGGTTGACCCAGCCATTCTTCGGCGAGGTCGTTTCGATCATGTCATCAAAGTGGATTTCGCAAGCGAAGGCGAAATTCTGTCGCTGCTGGAGAAGTTGCTGTCATCGCTTCCAAAGCAGTCGGACGTGGATGTACACCCGTTGGCGAAGGAACTCGCTGGTCGGCCCCTTTCGGATGTGACGTTTGTTGTCCGCGAGGGTGCTCGACTTGCGGCCCGAGCCGGAAGGGATCAACTGGACCAGAAGAGCCTGTTAACCGCGCTCCACGCAGCGCCGGCGCGTGACCGAGAGGGTGGGCAGACGAGACATATCGGTTTTGTCTAAAGGGGAGATCGTGGCCACTGGCGATGAAAATGGCGGGAGCCAGCCAGGCAAAGGCTTCGCCGGCCTGACATCGATGGTGTCGGATGTCGATGCCGCAGTTACTGAAGCCAAGAAGACCAACCAAGCTGTCGACATTTCGTCGAGCACTGGCGCGCAGCGAGGTGCGGCACCTGGACAGAAGCCAGGAGAGCAACGTGAAGCGCGCGCGGATGTCTACCAGCAGCCTGCTGCAGGGCCGTCATCGTCCGGGGGTTCGTCCGGAGGCAAGTGGCTGCTTGGGATAGGCGCAGTCATTGGGGTTCTCTGGTTGATTTCCCAATCAGGAAACAACCCACGTCCGGTTGCGAGCCACGCGCCTAACCCGCAACCGTCGGCGCCGACGTACTCCGCCCCCTCCGCTCAGCCATCTCCGGCCACTCCGTTATCGCAGACGCCCAGCCGTCCATCGGAGGACCGCCCGCCCATCGGATCTGGGCAGGTGCTGAGCATTGCCCAAATCCGTTATTGCGTGGCAGAAGATATTCGCCTTGACGCGGCAAAGGGCGTCGTGAATTCCTATGTCGACACGGATGTCGACCGGTTCAATGCGATGGTTTCCGACTACAACAGTAGGTGTGCAAACTATCGGTACCGGCGAGGTGCCTTGGAGAGCGCCAGGTCCGACATAGAGCCTATCCGATCAATCTTGCAAGCCGAGGGGCGGAGTCGGTTCCGAGCTGTTCCTGGCCCCGGGGCACAATCGCGACCACCACCAAGTGCAGCGCCTGCCTTCGATGGCGTCTTACTAGCGATACAGCGGCGCCTGAATGAGCTTGGTTACGATGTAGGTGTTGCCGACGGCCTAATGGGAGACAGGACGTACTCAGCAATCACAGCTTTTCAGCGAGATAACGGCCTTGTTGCTGACGGCAAGGTAACACTGACGCTATTGCAACAATTGGAGAGCATCGCAAGCCCGCGAAATCAAGTAACGCCAAATGCCGCGAGTATTCCAATTATTGGATCGGGACGAGCACCGTCATCAGATAGGGCCAGTCGTTGCAGCGCCTCGTATGAATGTTCGCCAGGGAACCTTTGTCTCGACGGTCAATGTCGGCCACCGCGGAGCGGCGGCGACCGTTGCAGCGCCTCGTATGAGTGCTCGCCAGGTAACCTGTGCTTGGACGGTCAATGTCGGCCACCGCGGAGCGGCGGCGATCGTTGCAGCGCCTCGTATGAGTGCACGCCAGGGAACCTATGTCTTGACGGCCAATGTCGGCCACCGCGGAGCGGCGGCGACCGTTGCAGCGCCTCGTATGAATGCACGCCAGGGAAC
>JAYROD010000041.1:0-5892 GCA_041911835.1 Fimbriimonadaceae bacterium
AGTACGCCTTGTTGATGTAGATCACATTCCCGTGCTCGTCGGCGATCGTGATGGCATCGCTTGCGCAATCCACAGCCTTTCTGATCTTGAGCAGCTCGATTTGCGCCCGTTTTCGGTGGCGAATCTGAGCCTCCAAGGAGGCTCTCTGGGCGAATGACGCGTCGACCACTGACGCGAGCCTGCCGAATTCAGTGCGGGAATGCTTGACCAACGCGAGGAGGTCCGTATTTCCAGTCTGGATGGCCCGTGTAATGATGGTGAGAGGGCGCGTCACCCATTTGGAGAGGCACAGGCTCACGACGACCAGAACGATGCACGCGAAGCCCATGACCCAAAGCGACTCCGAGCTGTTGCCTTCTGCGAGAAGCCGGACGTTCGAGTTCATGCTCGAGATGTACATCTTCGCGACCGGTTCCCCATCAAGGTTGGTCAGGTTGTCTAGCGTGTCGAATGCAGATGCACCCCTGATCTGAGCGGTCGTCGCGTTCGGGCCCAGGAGTTCGATGTGCGAATCGATGATGCTTCGGATCTTCGCCATCCAGTCCGCATCCCAGACCATCGCAGCGACCAGGTACCCATAGGTCGGCCCGATGCGCTTCGGGTCGTTCGTTCTGTTGATCGTGGCCGCTCGAAACTCCGCCACCCCGAGCGGCGTCGATGCAAAGAATCGGCAGATCTTCGAGGTACCGATGGCTTGCGGCAATGGACGACGCCCCCATTGGGGATCACCGATCGCCTCCATTCCTTTTCGGGTGCCGCGCCATACGAGCTTGCCCTTGGCATCGTAGATCCAAATTGCGTCGACGTCGAAGGTCTTGTAGCTCGTGACCAGGTTCTCTTCGGCAAACTGCTGGGTCGGGTGCTTGACGAAGTTCACCATGTCGTCCCAATAGGTGTAATCCTTTGCTAGTGCGTCGATCCCCTTGCTTTCAAGATCGATGATCTGCTTCGCCGCACGGGATTGCTGCAGCTTGGATTGATTCAGCACTTCGTCGAGCTGAATCTGTCGAACTGCTTGCAGCGTCGAAATGCCGGCAACGAAGAGCGCCGACAGCACCAACAGCAAGATGGCGAAGCGGGCACGTATCAAAGGCCGCCCACCAACTCGCAAAGCCCCCTTTTGCGCAATGGAATTTCTAATGTCTTCACGGAGTAAATTCGTCCGCTAACCCATTGGACCGAACAGGCCCATTTAGAGATGGTCGGACGATTGAGCCTTCAGCCAAACGGAAATTGCCAGTTTTTTCGTCCAATCCCTTAAATCCCAGCTTCAACCTTGAAAAGTTGTGCTCTGAGCAGCAGGATTTGAAATCACAGTGCCCAGACTTGCTGCCCATGACAGCGGCAAAGAGCCTGTCCGCGTCAGACTATTTCGGAGCATCAATGAACGGTCCTATCGCGGCATCCGAAGCGCTTTCAACAATCCGATCTGGCCAACGGATTTACATTCACGGCATGGCAGCAGCTCCGCAGGTCCTGATCCAGGCGCTCACGGAGCGGGCAGCGGACCTCCGGGATGTTGAGCTCGTTCATCTCCACACCGAGGGAGAGGCGCCCTACGCCGAACCCGAAATGGCCGAGAGTTTTCGAGTCAAGGCTCTCTTCATTGGCCCCAACATGCGAAAGGCCGTCAATGAAGGTCGTGCGGAATACGTTCCGGTATTTCTCAGTGAGATTCCAGCCCTGTTTCGCAATCGAACGTTGGAACTCGACGCGGTCCTTATTCAGGTGTCGCCGCCGGACAAGCATGGATTCTGCTCGTTGGGGGTCTCCGTCGAAGCAACCCGAGCGGCCATGCTGGCGGCCAAGACGGTCATCGCCCAGGTGAACCGGTTCATGCCGCGTTGCCATGGGGATGGGCTGATCCACATTAAGGACATCGATTGCCACGTCCATGCCGACGTGCCGATTCCCGAAGTCTCCATCGAGCCGCCAGGTGAGATCGAATCGGCGATCGGCAGGAACTGCGCGGAGTTGGTCGACGACGGGGCGACGTTGCAGATGGGTATTGGCGGTATCCCGAACGCCGTACTCGCCGCGCTCGGCTCTCATAAGGAACTGGGAGTCCACACAGAGATGTTCTCAGACGGCCTTATCGACCTTGTTGAGGCCGGAGTCGTCACGAACTCCAAGAAGAAAGTCCACCCGGGGCGGATCGTCTCGACGTTCGTGATGGGGACCCGCAGACTCTACGACTTCGTGGATGACAACCCCCAAGTGGCTCTACTCGACGTGGGCTATGTCAACGATACGAGCGTGATCCGCAGAAACAAACGCGTCGTGGCCATCAATAGCGCGATCGAGGTCGATCTGACGGGCCAGATCTGCGCTGATTCGATCGGTGAGCGGCTCTACAGCGGTGTCGGGGGTCAAATGGACTTCATCCGAGGCGCTTCGCTCAGCGAGGGTGGCAAGCCGATCATCGCGCTTCCTTCGGTTACTTCCAAGGGGCTTTCGCGCATCGTCGCCGACCTCAAAGTTGGCGCCGGAGTCGTGACGACCCGGGCACACGTTCACCATGTGGTTACCGAATATGGATCAGCCAATCTTTATGGCATGGGAT
Source organism: Fimbriimonadaceae bacterium (assembly GCA_041911835.1). Taxonomy (GTDB): domain Bacteria; phylum Armatimonadota; class Fimbriimonadia; order Fimbriimonadales; family Fimbriimonadaceae; genus JAYROD01. Next base: position 2,564 of record JAYROD010000041.1, read on the forward strand.
TGCGTGAAAGAGCGAAGGCCCTGATCGGCATCGCGCACCCCGATCATCGGGAAGCGCTCGAACGTGCCGCCGCAGCCAGGTTCCACGGCCATATAGGCTGATTCCACCCCCTAAAGTTTGCCGTCCAACGAAAGGCTGACGGGAAGAAATCCGTGATCGAAGGTTATCTAGTGGCATGAGAATCGCCAAGCGCTTTCTAGTTTTTGGATTGGGCGTGTTGCTGATTGCCCCAGCCAATTCAACGTCCATTCCTCCCTCGGGTCCCGGCTTGTTTTCGGCGCCTGTCCTCCTCACGGCGCTGAACTTACAGGACCCCGACCTAGAAGCAGCAAAGAAGGCATTCAACGAAGGCAAATACGACCTTGCGATTGAACTCGCGACGAAGGTCATCGGGCGAGACCCCAAGAGTGCCGGCGCGCTGAATACGCGAGCCTGCGCGTACCACATGGTCAACCGCCTCAAAGAAGCGCTGCAGGACTTCGATAGGGCGATCGAGCTCGAGCCGCAGAATGCCATGTATTTAGCCAATCGAGGTCGAACCAGCTACAACCTCAAGCGATACGACGCTGCGATAGCGGACTTCGATCAGTCCATCAAACTGGACCCCAAAGACGACAGTACGGTCCGATGGCGCGGGCACGCGAATGGTGCATTGGGCAAGGTGGCCGAGTCGTTGGCCGATTTTCAGAAAGCCGCCGCGATGAATCCCAAGAGCGCCCAGAACCAGGCGATGGTCTCAAGAGGCCTTCGCCTGGTCGGCAAAGCTGATGAGGCAATTTTGGCGGCAAATGCCGCTCTCAAGCTCGATCCAACCTACACGGACGCCATTCGAGAACGAGCGAGAGCCTACATCGTCCTCGACAAATGGTCGGAAGCGGATGCCGACCTCACCGCGATTCTCAAGAAAGACCCGAAGGATGACGTAGCGCATTACGACCGGTCCAGGGTGCTCATCGGCCAGGGCAAAAAGGAAGAGGCGCTTGAAGAGCTCAACGAGGCGATCAAGTTGGATCCGAACTATTCCGCTGCCGTGCGCCGAAGAGCAGAGGTCCTGAGGGATCTCGGCAAGATCAATGAAGCGGTCGCGGATGAAAAGCGGTACGAAGGGATTTCTGGAGAGAAATTCTCTCCGATCCCAAACCCAACCAAGGTACCGGTCCCCACCGGCGGACCTGCCTTCGAAGGCTGGATGCCCAACAAGCCAGATGACGAATCGCTCTGGAAGCTTCCCGACACTCCTTGGCGCAAAGACGAGCCTCCCCTAAAGGACACAGACTTCCCCGAAGACTCCAGCAAGCTGGACATCGATGAATATCGGGCGATGGCGAGGCAAGCGCTGGAGATGGTTGCCGCGATCTATGGCGACATGACCGATGCAGAGCAAATGCGTCTGCAAGCCAAGTGGGCGCCGCTCCTCGATTTCCCTTTTATCGAAGGCTACAACTACTTCCGCAAGCTCAATCCGTTGCTCAATCGCTATCTCGCGCTTCGAGGGGCCCTGGCGATGGCATCGGCTGAGTTTGACAGGAGTTGGGAGCGGGCCGGGCTAGCGTCGACAATGTCGGTCGAGGAAGAGGCCCGATTAGCAACCCAGCAAGCCATCTCCATCGAGAAGACCATGAAAGCGCTGCTCGATGAGCTTACGAGCGTGACGGACCAGATCAAAGCGCTTGGGGATCCACCCAATCCCTTGAGAGCGCGCAAGAAGGCCCAGAAAGCGCTTGATCGCGCGCTGGCGAAGGTCAAAGGCCCCGGCAGCGCTCCGGCTGTCGGTGAGGGTGTTTTGGGAGAGTGGGAAGGAACCTATGAAATGTCCCCGAAGGGCCAGCCGGGAGGGAAGGCGCCCATCCACTTGTTCTTCGTTCGACCCCCGGCCAAGGGTGGATGGGCTGCATCGGTCGTCGTTTTGACCATGTACGGTCCCTATTTCGGCCACTACAGTCGATTCTCTTACAAGGCACTGACCCTCAAGGACAGCGGTGGTGGGAACTTTGTCGCTAACCCCAACAACGACTTGACGCTCAGCGATCAGAACATAAGAATCAATGTCTCGGGAAGTGCGATGACGATCAATTCAACCTTCACACCGAGTGGAGAAGAGAGCATTCCCGTAAAGTACGAACTGACGAGAGTGGGAGAAGTATTAGGCCCCGGCCCCGCTGGTTGCACCTTGGCGGATATTGCTGCGTACACGAAAGAGGCGAACCGTCTCGAGAAGACCAAGCCGCCGAAGTCTGGGGACGAGATGGCAGACATGCGCGCGGAAATGGAGCAATTCGACCGAGCGAATCAACTCCGAAACCGAGTGTATTCGCTCAACATGTACCACGCCACTCGTTACACGCTTCGGCTCGCCCTGGCTGGGTTCAAGAACAAGTCTCCTGGAGATTGGATCGAAGAGATCGAGAAAAGGGTTGCCGAAGTTGCCCCCCAGGCGGCAGCCCTTTATGAGAAGGACAAGGCAGCAGCGGCAGCCTTGGAGCCCAAAGAGGAGAGCGCTCCCGCAGCAGCGGATTCGGCAAACAAGGTCCGAATAACCGAAATCCGGGCTGATATCGACTACTACAAATCGAATCTCGAGAAGTGGAAAGCTGAACTGGCGAAGGCCAAAGACCAGGCGACAGCCCAACAACTCCAACAGAACATCGTCGCAACCATCACGAATATTCAGGAACAGGAAGCGCTGGTCCAATCTCTGGAAACCGGCACGATCGTCCAGCCAAGGACTCTTTGGCAGCAGCTTGCGCACCAGAAGCTCATCGACGACGCCGTCGTTGAGGCTAAGAAGCCGATCTTCTTCTCGCGATTGGAGAAGCAGGTTGATGGGTTGATTGGGCTGCTCGAAGGCAAGGAAGAGGATGAAATGCGGGCGCTCAAAGCCCAGCTCCTCGACCCGACCGCTCGCGCCACGTCCGATCCCACCAAGATGGCTCAACTCATGCGGGCCGTTCACCAAAAGGTGTTGGGCCAGCAACTGAGCAAAGAGGTTGTGGCGGAAGAGTGGATCAACACATGCGAGGAGGTGAAATTCGGGGCAGGATTGGCGCTCATCGTGGTGACACCCTATGCGGCGGTCTCGAACGCTCCCTTGGCAGGCTACGCGGGTTGGATCGGAGCGGGCTACGGTGTCGGCACTGGCTATATCGAAGGTGGCCCGACCGGGGCGGTGGTCTCGGGGCTGAGAATGTACAGCGCCGTCGTAGATGTCGCGGCCGCGGCTGTCGAGGGGTTCCAGAACTCCAATGGAAGCTGGTCTGCGGCTGCGGAGGCCGGAATCCTCCAGTTAGTCCTTCGAAAGGGGCTGGAGATGTCCTCTCAGCGGCTCGTTC
>JAYROD010000042.1:0-2063 GCA_041911835.1 Fimbriimonadaceae bacterium
CGACGGTATCGCCGATCAGCACCGGCGCCGTCACTTCGCAGGGCTCCTCGAGCGTGAGCGGCGCAAGTTCTGGCGCGCCCTTTCGAACGACTCGATAGACATCCTCCTTGGGCCCAACTGGAATCGAGGCGCTCAATCCGTTCTTGACGGGAGCCTGAGCGATTTCCAGCCCACCCTTGGCGATAAGGCGACGCTCATGAAACTTGTACGCCCAAGCCAGCATGTTTTTGTGATCCGCCACCCAATCGGCGCTCTTCATGACGACGGTGATAATTCGATAGCCATCCCGTGTCGCGCTGCCGACATAGCAGTGCCCCGCCGCCACGGTCCATCCGGTCTTGATGCCGTCCGCGGTCGGATCCATCTTGAGCCATTTGTTCTTGCTCTCGAGTTTCAGGTCACTCTGATTCGTCGATCGAACGATCGTGTGGGTAGTCTGCCGCACGACCTCACGGAATTCCTCGCGCTTCATGGCCTCGCGAGCGATCAGCGCCAGGTCATGCGGGCTGATCTTGTGTTTGGGGTTGGGCAGGCCGTTCGGGTTGCAGAAACAGGTATGCGTGCAGCCTAACTCCTTGGCCCGGTCGTTCATCATCTTTGCGAACGCTTGGACCGAACCGGCAATGTGCATCGCCACCGCATAACATCCGTCGTTGGCGCTTCGGAGCATGAGGGCATACAGCATCTCCTTTGCAGTGACGGTTTCTCCGGGCACGAGATGAAGGCTTGACTCTTCGATCTTCTGGACGTCGCTCGGCGCCTTGATCAGTTCGTCCGGCTTGCAGTGCTCGAGCAGGAGCAAGGCCGTCATGATTTTGGTGGTGCTCGCCGGGAAGCGCATGGTCTCCGCGTCTTTGGACCAAAGCACCTTGCCGCTGTCGGCATCGATGATGATCGCTCCCTGAGCCGTGACATTCAGCCCACTCGTCTGTGCGAAGGCTCCCAGGCCCGCACCCAAGACGCACAACGCCGTACAAATCGCAACAATCGTCCGCACGCGATTGCGATTGTACCAAAGCGAGCTGTCAGATCAACGCAGGCTGTTCTTCTAGGGTCGGGCGTGCGATGTCCAGTTCAGGGAGCTCTTTGAGGTCGTTGAGTCCAAAAAGATGCAGGAATTGCTGCGTCGTGCCATACAGCATGGGGCGCCCTGGCGTGTGCTTGCGGCCCACTTCACGAACCAGTCGCCGTTCCAGCAACGCCCGCAGCGAATAGTCGCTTTGAACGCCGCGGATCGTGTCGATTTCAGCGATCGTCACTGGCTGCTTATAAGCGACGATCGCCAACACCTCCATCAGGCTTCGGCCGAGACGCTGCTTCTGCGGCTTTAAGAATCTCGTGACCGCCTGGGCATGCTCCGGTTTGGTGCAAAGCTGGTATCCGCCGGCAATGCGAATGAGTTGCAGCCCGCCCGACTGGGCTAGTCGAGCGCCCAAAAGCTCGAGGCCCTGCTCGACAACCCCTTCAGGCACTTCGAGCGCCATGGCGAGCGCCGTACTGCTGACAGGAGAATCCGCGACGAAAAGCAGCGCTTCGAGAGCTTGGATCGTGTTCAGCTCGACCTCCGCGCAAACCGAACGTCACCTTCCTCGAGCTTCGCCAGCGCCTGACCAAGCCGAATCAATTCGAGCAACGCCAGGAACCACCAAACGGCTTCGGTACGGGTGAAATGTCCCACCACCAATTCGTCGAGGCTCAGAAATTCGTTTTTCAGGGCGCGCAGCACGATCACCATCTGCTCCGAAAGAGATCGCCGAGGCTTGCCCACGTGTTCCAGCGGCTCAGGTTGGGCCCTTCTCAGTAGCCGTTCGAGCGCGAACGCAAGGTCTTTCGATGTGACGCTCCCCAACTCGAATGGAAGCTCGTATGCCTCCGAATCGCCCGACCGGAAGAAGCGAAGCTCTCGCTCGTCATGCCAGACCCGAAGCGCTTCGATGGCTGGGCTGTATTCGTGAGCCGACGGCGCTTCGAGCGCGAGCTCATCATCGATCTCCGGTTCGGTCTCCGGAACCGGCAGCAGCATCCAGGCTTTTCGCTCGAGCAAGTATGCCAATGCCACGAGC
>JAYROD010000043.1:0-2203 GCA_041911835.1 Fimbriimonadaceae bacterium
CGCGAGATCCTCTCCTTGCTGCTTCATGTCGAGCCGAATGTTCCGGAAGACCTCATGTAAAGTCTGGCCGCGCAATCCAGTCAAGTCCGCAATGGCATTCCGAAGCCTGCGGTTCCCCTCTTCAGCGGCCGCGTCTCTGAGTTCTGGATCGTCCACCAGGTTGTCGAGGAGCTGTCCATCGACCGCTGACCCCCGCACATCGCGGAAAAAGAAGTCTTCTTGAGTTAGTGGAGGGATCGATTCTCTAGCCTTTGGATCGCTCTCCGTAGTTAATCGCAAGATGTTCTTGTCGACCGCGCCGCCGGACCGGCAAATCCATTCAATGGTTCTTACATCGTTGAAGACCTGGTGCAGTGACTTGAGTCGCCGATCCTTCGGTGGATCCGCGTACAACGCGCTCGAAAGCGCAAAGGAGAGCTTTCTCCTCGCCTGATCGTTCGAAATCTCCGCGATTGCAGTTGCGACATCCTTCAGATGCCGCTCGTAGCCGGGCAGTTGTTCAACCAACTGCTGAAGTGCGTCCTTCAGGCTTCCCGAGCGACGTCGAATCATTACCGTTCGGACTCGACCGGTCCTTTTCGGCGGTCTTTTTCCTTGCTCCAATTCGATGTCGAAGCGAAGGCGGAGCCAGTTGATCAACTGCGACTTCCCCGCCCCTGGCTCGCCCTTAATGACCACCAGCATTTCCCGCTTAGCGGTATCGAACAGCCTCCGAAAGAGGCTGTTCTGTGGAATCGGCTCGTTCGCTTCGACGCAAGTGATTGGGGAGTGCGTCGCGAGAAACCAGTCCGCATGAGAGATGTCCACCTGCGCTATTGATGAGATTCTTTGCTGTACGTACGCGATGTCCCAACATGCATCGCCCGCCCCCATGGGCATCTTCACAGGCCTCATTTCGAATCCCTGGCGCGGACAAGCGTTACGCGATCAAAGCGGTCTGAGTCCAGTACACCCGGCACAAGCACGGAACCGCCTCGTTCAAGACTCCATCCCTTGCTATCTCTGGGACAGAACAGTCTTAGATAACCGAGGTCGTGAAGGTTGCGCAGAGCTGTGGCCAAAGCGCGGGTACAACGCCGCTCGGCCACTGAGTAGACCGCCGCAGTGACCTCACTAAAGAGAGCGCCGCCGTCCAACTCTGGGCATAAGGAGGCGAGGCGAGCCATAAAGCTCGAGGAATCCAAAGTGGGTTCGCCGATGAAGACACTATCCAGAACGCGCTGGATGCGACGCATCGGATCAGGCACAAACGACCCTTCGGGATCGAACCATCCAAGGCCGGCGTATTGGTACCACCGAGTCAACGCCCGGAACTTCTCGAGATTCATTGGATTACGTCGGTCGACTTGCGCTGGCAGGGACTCCATGAATGCTCTGGTGATCTCACGGATCGGGCCCTCGCCCGCCGGAACGACGTCCGACTCCTGAGCGATCAGGAATCCATAGAAACGTGATGCCCACGGCTCGGCGGAGGTCCCACCCAAGGCAACCTTATCGAAGGCCTCCAAGACCGATCGCTTTGCCTCGTGCTCCGCCTTGACTCTATATGTGAGGCGATAGTTGCCGTCCTCGTCTGAGGCGATCAGCCCCAGTTCCTGAGCCGCGGAAAGGTGATCGTCAACCTGGCGACTTTGATCCGACAGATCCGGGAGACCCGAAGGCTGGACTAGAGCGCGTAAGGCCGAACGATCCGCCTTTCGTGCACGCATCACATAGAGCACCTCCAACAAGGTCTCCAGCCTGGCCGGAATCGTCGGTTTGTCTGTGAACATTCTCAATCTCCCGCCGCACTAGCAACTGCCCGTACCCATGCTTCCATTGCTTCACGGCCGACAAACGCTCGAGCTTCAAATTGGTGGAGGAAGGGCCATCGTCCTGGCGGTTGCTCCACCGCCGCGCCCAGGGCCCAATGTCCGACCCGTTTTCCAAAAGAGTTAAAGGCGTGAACCGATGGATTGACGTTGCCGATGTGGATGACCAAGAGGACCTCATCTTTGGAGACCAGCGACGGAACTGACGAAGCGGCGTCATCGACCCTATAGACGGTTCCAACTCCTTCGTCCGCCCGAACGAGGAGGTCGCGCACAAGCGCCTCACTGCCAGGCGTTGCAACAAAGCGCCGAACTGCTCCGAAACGCAGGAGGTTTCGAAGGGCAAGTATTACTCGCGCTCTTCCTGCGAAGTCACGAGGGCATCGACTACA
>JAYROD010000044.1:0-12286 GCA_041911835.1 Fimbriimonadaceae bacterium
CGTCGACGCCGGCGAACTGATGACCTAAGTCTCTGTGCGCCTGGGGGGTGGCTTCGGTCAAATCTTCGGGCAGCGACGGCCGAACCAGCAAAACTCCGGCCAAACGACCGGGAGAGACGCACAAGGGCGGCTCGTCAATGTCAAAGACCTCAGCGGCCAAGTCACCACGATCCCGGACCAGAACACGAACAGCATCATCGTCGTGACCACTCCAGAAAATGCAGAATTGATCAAGCAGATCCTTGCGCAGCTCGACAAAATCCCTGAGCAAGTCATGATCGAGACCGTCATCGTCGAAGCAACACTCGACGCGTCGAGCAAACTGGGCGTCGAATGGAAGTTCACGCAGGACAAGGCCTTCGGCCAGCCGAATACGACCGGTTCCGGCTCAACCGATTTCGGCCTTGGCACAACCCCGCCAGCGCAGGGTTTCCGGTACACACTGACCGGTTCGGACTTCAGCGTTTTTCTTAATGCACTGAAGACCGATCAGAAGTTCGAAGTGCTCTCGACGCCTCGGATTTTCACTTCGAACAATACGCAGGCGCAAATCAATATCAGCCAGAGCGTCCCCTATGTGCTGAGCCAACGCGAGGATGCGAACGGCAACCTGACCTTCAACTACGCGTTTCAGGATGTCGGCATCGTGCTCACCGTCACGCCGAGGATCACCGCCAACGGTTACGTAACCATGGACGTCTCGCAAACCGCGAACGACCTGCAAGGCTACACATCGTTCAACGCGCCAATCGTGAATCAGCGCCAGGCGCAGACCACCGTTTCGGTCAAGGATGGCGAGACCATCATCCTCGGCGGGATCATTCGCAATACCGTTTCGTCGACCGTGAAGAAGGTCCCGCTGCTTGGAGACATCCCGCTGCTTGGCAACCTCTTCAAATCGACGGACAAATCCAACGTGAAGACCGAACTGCTGGTCTTCCTCACGCCGCGCGTCGTTCGCGACCCGGCAGACGCCCAGAAATTGAAAGAAGAGCAGCAGAAACAGCTTACCGATAAGACTCAAAAGACAATCGAGAAGGCCCTTCCAAAGCCGCCTGTCAAGAAACAGGACCCGCCCAAGAAGGATAAAGATGGAGGACAGAACCGATGAAGAAATGGTTGATGATGATGGCGCTCGCCGCAATCTCCAGCGCCGTCATGGCGCAGGGACGCGGCATGATGATGATGGGTCGCGGGGGAGGATCGGAAACGATGCTGCTCCAACGCGCCGATGTGCAGCGTGATCTCGCCCTGACGGACGACCAAAAGTCGAAGCTCAAGGCCATGCAGGACAAGATGCGCGAAGACATGCAGTCCGCAATGGAGAACGCGCGATCGAGCGGCAACTTCGATCGCGATGCCATGCAGAAGATGATGACGGAGATGATGGCGAAAGCGAAGAAAGACGCCGCAGCTATTCTCACTGCCGATCAGAACAAGCGCCTCCACGAAATCTGGATCCAGGTCAGCGGCAACGCCGTGATCCTCGACGAGGGCGTCCAGAAGGAACTCGGAATCACCGACGCTCAAAAGGCGAAGATCAAGGACCTACAAACGAAGCAAAACGAGGCTAACCAAGCCGTCTTCGAAAAGGTCCAAAACGGCGAGATCGATCGCTCGGAAATCCAGGGGATCATGAAGAAGAATTCCGATGCGCTGAACGTCGAACTTGGCAAAGTGCTCACCGACGATCAGAAGAACAAGCTCAAGGCGATGAGTGGAAAGCCATTCAAGGCTGATCCGCCTCAGGCTGGCGGCTAAGCACGGTACATGACGTTCATTGAGGCGGCCCAATTGGGCCGCCTTTTTGTTTATGGATGATGAAGCATTCGAATCAAGCCATCCGTGGTGTAACCTAACCTCTTGCCCATGCCTGAGTTTAAGAGCCACGAATACGACGTCCTCGTGATCGGAGCCGGTGGCGCCGGCCTGCGAGCCGCGATCGAAGCCTCGGCTGCGGGCGCCAAGGTGGGATGCGTCTGCAAATCGCTCCTGGGAAAGGCCCACACGGTCATGGCCGAAGGGGGCGTAGCGGCAGCAATCGGCAATGTCGATGATCGAGATAATTGGAAGGTCCACTTCAGCGACACGATGCGGGGCGGGCAATATGTCAACAATCCGATCATGGCGGAGCTCCATGCCAAGGAGGCGCCGGCGCGTGTGCTGGAGTTGGAGGCCTGGGGCGCGCTCTTCGATCGAACAAAGGATGGCAAGATTCTCCAGCGCAATTTTGGAGGCCACAAATATCCCCGCCTCGCGCACGTCGGCGACCGAACCGGCCTCGAGATGATTCGGACGCTCCAAGACCATGGCATCCATCAGGGAATTCAATTTCACATGGAGTGCACGATCACCCAACTGCTCAAGGATGGGGACCGTATTGCCGGGGCGTTTGGCTACTTTCGAGAGCACGGACAATTCGTCGTCTTCAAGGCCAAGGCGGTCGTGCTCGCCACGGGAGGCATTGGAAAGGCGTTCGAGATCACGAGCAACTCGTGGGAATATACGGCTGATGGCCACGCATTGGCCTACAACGCTGGAGCCGACCTCATGGATATGGAATTCGTCCAATTCCACCCGACCGGAATGGTTTGGCCCCCGTCGGTGAAGGGCATCCTGGTGACCGAAGGCGTCCGTGGAGAAGGCGGCGTTTTGCGCAACAAAGACGGCAAGCGCTTCATGTTCGACGACATTCCCGACAACTACAGGGCCCAGACTGCGGACAACGAAGAAGAAGGCTGGCGCTACGTGACAGGAGACAAGGATGCACGGCGGCCTCCTGAGCTGCTGACTCGGGACCATGTTGCGCGCTGCATCAACCGAGAGGTGAAGGAAGGCCGAGGCTCTCCACACGGGGGAGTGTTCTTGGACATCTCCTGGATCAAGGAAAAAATCAGCAACTCCGAGGAGCACATCAAGCGCAAACTCCCAGGCATGTATCACCAGTTCAAGGAACTCGCTGGAATCGACATTACGAAGGAGCCGATGGAGATCGGTCCGACCACCCACTACGTCATGGGTGGCGTCCGCGTGAATGGCGAGACGCAAATGTCGACGGTGCCCGGATTGTTCGCCGCCGGCGAATGCGCGGCAGGGCTGCACGGCGCCAATCGACTGGGCGGCAATTCGCTCTCAGACCTATTGGTCTTTGGGAAGCGCGCCGGAGAATTCGCAGCGAAATTCGCGCAGGAGCATCCTGCCCCAAACGTAGATTCGACCGAAATCGAACAAGCGGCCGAGCAAGCGCTTGCACCGTTCGGACGCGCCGCCGGAGATGACAACGCATTCCGAATTCAGCACGCGCTGCAAAAAATGATGCAAGCCAATGTGGGAATCGTGCGCACCGAATCAGAAATGCAGTCGGCTTTGCCGGCGCTCGAAGAGCTGAGGGAGCGCGCTGCTAAAGTTCCCGTCGAGGGGAACCGCGACTACAACCCTGGCTGGCACACCGCACTCGACCTCCCGAACATGCTGACCGTCTCAGAGGTCATCACTCGATCGGCGATCCTGCGCAAGGAGAGTCGGGGAGCACATTTCCGAGACGACTTCCCGAACAAAGACCCGGAGGCCGCGAAGGTCAATACGGTCGTTCGAAAGTCGAAGAGTGGAGAAATGGAAATCGAGCAGGCGCCGCTGGTGCCGCTATCGGACGAACAGCGACAAGTGATCGAAGAGATGGGCTAGATCGTGGTACTTCGTATCGGCGAAACCGAGGCGGTCCGCCGCGCAGTTCACCAAAACATGGTCTCGTTTTGGCGGATGTTTCCGTCCGGAGGGGCGAGCCCCGGATGGCAACACGAAGCCGGAGTCGACAGCATTGATTTCGGGATTCCCAATCCAATCCTCACCGGAGTCTTGGGATCGCGAATGGATGCGGATTTCGCTGACGGGACGATCGCTCATCTGATCAGCCGATTCAGGAGTACGAATAGGCCTTGGAGCTGGATCGTGGGGCCGAACTGCCGACCCTCGGACGTTGGGCATAGACTGGAAAGCCAAGGAATGCAGATGGCGTTCTCCATGCCAGGAATGGCCATCGACCTGGACGATTGGATACCTCCGAAATCCGATTCAGAGGTGCAGGTCGATTGGATCGAAAACGGAGCAGACCTCGAATCTTGGCTGGAGGTCTGCTTTGGTGTTTTCGATATACCCGGCGAGGCGAAATCACTCTTTCAGACCCTTCACAGGTCTGTTCCAATCCCGCCTGGAGACAAGATTGGATACGTCGTTGGTCTGCTTGACGGCAGGCCGGTTTCGACGACGAGTTATTTCCTCGGTGATGGGGTCGTCGGCATCTATTGCGTCGCAACGCTCGAGGAGGCGCGCGGAAAGGGCATCGCTTCAGCGCTGGTGAGCAAGTGCCTGAGCGCCGGACGCGATCGCGGCTATCACGTCGGAATCCTCCAATCGTCTTCGAAAGGTTTCAATGCCTACCGGCGGCTAGGCTTTGAGGAAGTATGCCGATTCCAGGTCTTTGTGGACCCATCCGGTTGACGGACCGCGGAGTAAGCTTTCCATCATGCCCGAAGCCCCTGAGAAGGCCTATGTGCTTGGCACGCACGACGAAGAAATCGCCCGACTTGGACTCCAGCATCGCGTCTGGAGACCTTATGCGAGCGCTTGTTGGCAGCGAGCCGGTTTTACCGTCGGCCAGAATCTGATCGACGTCGGTGCGGGGCCCGGCCTCGCAACCAGCGACCTGGCGGAAATCGTCGGGCCCTCTGGCCGTGTCTTGGCCCTCGAAAGGTCTCAAAAATTCTGCGACCATAACCGAGCGTCCTGCGAGATCAAGGGGCTCGAAAACGTGGAAATCGTCCAGTTGGATCTGGTCGAGGATCCGATGCCCGCGAACGGGTTCGATGGCGCTTGGTGTCGATGGGTGATGTCGTTCGTCACCGACACGGCGAGAGTCGTCCGAAAGGTGGCGGCAGGACTCAAGTCCGGGGGAGCTTTCGCACTCCATGAATATGTGGATTACAGTTCTTGGCGAGCCATTCCTCCGGCGCCTCTCATGGAGAAGTTTCGGGACGATGTGATGGAGGCTTGGCGTGGCGCGGGCGGAGAGCCGGACATCGCCGTCTTGCTGCCCCCGATGCTTCGGGATGCGGGATTCGACGTGATCCGGGCGGAACCGATCGTCTTCACGGTTCAGCCGAAAGACTACGGCTGGAAATGGCCCGCGGCATTCATCAATGGCAATTCGCGGCACATGGAGAACCAAGGCGAAATGTCCGGTGAATCCGCCGAAGCCCTGCGAGAGGAATTCCGCTTGATGGAGGCTGATCCCGAATCCATCATTCTGTCGCCAATCGTTCTGGAAGTCATCGCAGTCAAGCGATAGCCGATCCTCCGAATTGGGGCTCCGTGCAGGGGAAGTCCGGCGCACGTCGAATGTCATTTTCGATGTTCGGATTCTTCCTTGCGGCAAACCTCCTTTCGGCGCCTCAGAAGCCTGTCTTCACTCCGGAGTCGGTTCTGAAGGCAATCGAACGCCGTGAGTCGTTCGGCTCGCAGTTGTCCGATCTCGAACGATGGTTTGGAGGGGAAAATGCTCTGACGAAAGGCTCGGACGTCAAGTTAGACGAACTGACGGCTGTTTGGGCGATTCGATTGCCGGCTGGAGCGAAGTCGGCCACCGTCGAATTCGAGCCCTGGAACCCGGAGGATTACCTCTTAGGTCCTGTGCCATTGGATCCGAATCGGCTGAGCTTTAAGCCCGTGATGCTTCGAGCAGTTGGCAACGCCGGACTCATGGTCGGAGGCAGGCGATACGCGGACGCAGACGCGTGCAGGTGGCGATACGCAATCGATGGCAAGGCGGTGGGTGGCTTTCACGACCTGGAGGCTTATTCGAGCCCTCCTGAATCGAAACCGATCGCCGGCGTCCCTCAGGGCAAGCTCGAGCAGCAGCCGCAGCTCACGAGCCAGATCTTCAACGGGACGCGGCATGACTGGTGGATCTACACCTCTGCGAATTTCGATCCGAAGAAGGATTCCAGTCTGATCATTTTCCAGGATGGCCAGTTCTACAAGAATTACGTCCCGACCTATTTGGACAACATGATCGCTCATGGCGAACTCCAACAGACCGTGGCGGTCTTCGTCACGCCAGGGACCTTTCCAGACGGTAAATCCGACCGATCGCGCGAATACGACACGCTCGACGAAGCCTACGTCCGCTTCTTGCTGGAGGAAGTTCTGCCAAAGGTCGCCGAAGGCCGAACGCTCAGTTCCGATCCGAAGAGACGGTGTATCGCCGGCATCAGCTCGGGGGGCATCTGCTCGTTCACCGCTGCTTGGGAAAGGCCCGATCAGTTCGGACTCGTGCTGTCTTGGGTGGGCAGTTTCACAAACATCGCTTCCGGCAATACTCTCCGAGAAGGCGGCCACAATTACCCAGCGCTCATCCGCAAGACGCCTAAGAAAGCGATCCGCGTGTTCCTGCAGGACGGCGCCCATGATCTCGATAATGTTCATGGGAATTGGCCGCTGGGCAATCACTCGATGGCGAAAGCGCTCAGGTTCGCAGGATACGACCTGAAAACCGTTTGGGGGAACGGCTTCCATAGCGATAAGCAAGGACGGGCAACGCTGGCGGATGCTTTGCGATGGTTGTTCCGTCCGTAGCTACGGGAGGTAGGCTTACCACAATGGCGCAGGCGACATTCCGAATCTGGCGAGGCCTCGAGGGGGCAGGGGGCTTTCGAGACTATCAAACAGAAGTGGGCGAAGGCATGGTCGTTCTCGATGCCGTCCACCAAATCCAAAGCGAAAGCGCGCCCGATTTGGCCTGTCGATGGAACTGCAAAGCAGGAAAGTGCGGCTCGTGCTCAGCCGAGGTCAATGGAATGCCCAAGCTCATGTGCATGACGCGCCTCGGCGACCTCGATCTCTCGCAACCGGTAACGATCGAGCCGCTCAAGACTTTCCCGCACATTAAGGACTTGGTCACGAACGTCTCCTGGAACTATGATGCCAAGCTTAAGATAAAGCCGTTCAAACCTCGGCCACCGGACAACCCGGACGGCACGTGGACGATCTATCAGAAGGACATCGACCGAGGCCAAGAGTTTCGCAAATGCATCGAGTGCTTTCTCTGCCAAGACGTGTGCCACGTGCTGCGCGAGCATGAGAAGTTCGATGGGTTCATTGGCCCACGGCTCTTCGTTCACACGGCTTATCTCGAGTTTCATCCCCTCGACACCGAAGACCGTCGCGCGGATCTGAAGACGAGGGACGGCATCGGCTACTGCAACATCACCAAGTGCTGCACGGTCGTGTGCCCGGAGCACATCAAAATCACGGACAACGCGATCATTCCGATGAAGGAGCGGGTCGTGGATGTTTACTATGATCCAATCTCGAAGTTGTTCCGCAAAATGCTAGGAATGAAATGATGGAGTTCAAGAAGATCTCCCACGATGCGGTGCCTCGGGCCCTAGAGCTGGCGGAGCGATACCGCTTGCTCAATGAGCCCGAGCAGGCTGCGAGCATCTGCAACGATGTTCTCATGATCGAGCCGGACAATGAAGAGGCGCTGCGCACCTTGTTCCTTGCGACGACCGAACAATTCGGACGGCGCCGCGGGACCTCTGTCGAGGACGCTGAGAAGATCGCGGCCCAAATGCCGGGAGCGTACGAGCAATCCTACTATCGTGGCTTGACCTATGAGCGCTGGGCCCGTTCAAAACTTCAAGAGGGCGCGCACGCTTCCATGATTGGGGATTGGCTCAATCGTGCGATGGCCTTATACGAGAAGGCCGAAACGATCCGCCCTGCCGGCAACGACGACGCCATGCTTCGATGGAATTCATGCGCTCGCCTCATCGACCGGGTTCCCGAACTGCGCCAGCAGGAATCCGAGCAGGTCGTGCAATTCGAGGACTGATTCCTGGCGTTAGGCCATGTTCTTGGCAGCCATCGCCAATCCAACGTAACTGAATCCTGCAAAGAGCGCGTCGATCCCCAAGAACATGCCGATGACGTAATTGCTCGAGTTCGGCCAACCGCCGTACACGAGCAATCCCAAAACGAACGAGATGACTCCGTTCACCGCCACAATTCCCCAGCCATCATGGGGCTTGATTTGAAGCGCATAAAAGAATCGAAACGCCCCTGAAAACATAAGAAAGAGCGCAATGAGCAGAGTCAGGCCGACCATCCCATTTGCTGGATCGGCAACGAGAAGGCCGCCACATGCGACTGCCAGCAGCGCGGTGACGAGATTGATGCCCCAACCCTTGTGCTTGGCTTGTACGGCATGAAGCGCCCCAACGACGCCCGCGATCAACAGCAGGACGCCTAAGAACGTCACCACCGCGATCCCGGCGATCGCCGGAACCGCCAGGAACATCACGCCGAGAACGACCAGGATTATTCCGGTCCACAGCAGAGCCTTCCACGATTCTTTGAAGTGCTGAATCGTCGCCTGTCGATCTTCCATTGACTCCAACCTCCCAATCCAAGCCTAAGGACGATGCATCCGCTGCAGGGGTTGCGAACGGTCACTCGTTGGGGTTGCCTGGTACCCTCATGTCCAATGAGCCTGGTTCAAGTCATACCGATCGGGGGATCGGGTGAAATCGGCAAAAACTGCACCGCCGTCGTTCAGGGAGACGACATCGTCGTTATCGACTGCGGATTGTCATTCCCCGACGAAGAAATGTTCGGGGTCGATATCGTCATCCCGGACTTCACCTTCCTTCTGGAGAATCGAGAGAGGGTTCGAGGAATCTTCCTCACTCATGCCCATGAAGACCACGTGGGCGCCCTCCCTTACCTGTTGACGCAATTGAAAGTCCCGGTCTTTGCCACCGAATTCACTCAGGCCATGATCCTTGGCAAGCTCGAGGAAAAGATCGGCACGAAGGGACTCGACTTGCGCACCATCCAGCCAGGCGACATCATCGAAGCCGGCAGCCTGAGCGTGGAGCCGATCCGCATAACCCACAGCATCCCCGAAAACTGCTCCATGGCGGTCAGGACCGATCACGGCATCGTCCTGTTCACGGGTGACTTCAAATTCGACTTCACGCCGATAGACGGAAAACTGAGCAATATCAGCCGCTTCGCGGAAATCGGACAGGAAGGAGTGATCTGCCTGATGAGCGACTGCACGAATGTCGAGCGTCCAGGCTGGGGGCCTAGTGAACGAGCGGTCACCGACGGATTCCGCAAAGCCTATGGCGATGCCGAAGGCCGAGTGCTCATCACGACCTTCGCGAGCAACATTCATCGGATGCAGCAGGCGATCGACGTCGCCGCTGAGACCGGCCGCAAGGTCGCAGTCGCGGGACGTCGAATGGAGCAAACGCTCGACATCTGTACGAGATTGGGACACATCCGCGTTCCAGGCGGAACCCGCATACAGCTCAGAGACATCGGTGACTATGAGCCGCATCAACTGGTCATTCTGACGACCGGCAGCCAGGGCGAGCCAATGGCGGCGCTCTCGCAGATGTCGCGCGAAGAATACTCACGTATGAAGATCGTCGAGGGCGACACGATTCTGTATTCTGCCCGTCCGATACCGGGCAACGAAGCCGCCATCTGGAGAACCGTCAACCGCCTTTTCAGGATGGGCGCCAAAGTGATCTACGACGAGCCGATCCCAATCCATGTGAGCGGTCACGCTTATCGGGAAGAGCTCAAGATGATGATCAATCTTGTGCGTCCATACTACTTAGCTCCGGTGCATGGAGAACCGCGGCATCAACACCTCTACCTGGAAATGGCTCGAGACGTGGGCTATCCCGAGCATCGCATCTTTACGCTCGAAGACGGCGACACGCTCTGCTTGGACGAAACGACCGCTTTCATCGGCGACAAAGTTCCCTGTGGAAGGGTCCTCGTCGACAACGGCGGTAATCCGGGAGTGACCGACGAAGTGCTTCGCGACCGGGGAAATCTTGCCAACGATGGAGTCGTCGTCGTGACCGTCGCCCTCGATCTGGAACGGGGACAGGTCATCGGAGAGCCTTCACTCGAGGCTCGCGGATACTCGGGGCCGGAAGAATCGCTTCAGGACGCGATCAACATGCTTGAGAAAGCGCTGGAAGCCCTCGAACCGTCCGAGATCAAAGACGCCGACGCGGTGCGGCACTTGGTTTCGGATGTCGTTCGCAAATCGTTGCACAAACGCGCACAACTTCGACCGCTGGTGGTCCCAGCGGTGGTCGAAGCATAAGGCAGCCTCAGTTCGAGGAAAAGTCTTCGAACCCGGGAACCTTGAGCGCCGCAGGCGCAAACGTTCCGCCCACGCCGAACCCACCGGGCACAGGCGTGTAGGCCTCGATAGCGATTTGGGTAAAGGGAGGCTTGCCCGCCTCTGGCTTTTCCGAAACCGTAACACTCGCGATCATCATCACCGGGGAGGTGTCGTCCTTAAACAGCGACAGCGGAACATGATTCTTCCCGACGCCGGGGAAGAACGTCGCCATCGCGCCCTGGTGCATTTTGGAGTAATACCAGTCTGCGACCGCCTTCTTGTTCTTGAACCATGCGAAAATAATGTGCTGCTTGCCGCCCATCGAGTCGAGACCTCTTATCCCCAGGCAGCCAGGGGTCTCCATCAGCCCTTTTCCGAGATCGGGAAATTGAAATCGGCCGGACGGCGGCGCCTTCTGATCACCTTGTGCGCTCGCCTTGGGTACAGAGGCCGACAGCCCAAGCCCGACAAGGACGCCGACGATGATGAGAAGGATGCTCTTGCCCATGAGAGCATTATGCTGTCTTTGACGTCGATTGGCAAGCGTTTTGTGTCGGTTCGCTATTCGATAGATTCGTCATCGATGTAGCAGTACATCCAGTTCTCTCCCGGCTCGAATGACTGCACGATTGGGTGGCCGGTGACGCGGAAGTGTTTGGTTGCGTGCTGATGAGGAGACGAGTCGCAGCAACCCACGTGACCGCAAGTCTTGCAGATCCTTAAATGCACCCAACTGGAACCCATCTTGAGACACTCTTCGCAGCCTTGCGCGCTAGGAATCACATCGTGAATCTCCTTTATATGTTGACAAGCCATCCCTTACCTCCTCTCCAATCCTGCACGATCCCAGTTCGCCAAAGTCGCTCCCGCTTCATAGGTCGACTGGAAGAAATCGAGAACCGCGGCATCCGGGGAGGGCGCATTTCGAACCGCCTCATAAGGCAGGAAAAATTCTCGCATCTCGGCGGAATAATAGGCATCGGCAGGCTTCACCGGCCGGTCCCCATAGCCCTCCGGTTCAGGATAAATATAGGCGTAAAACGCGGCGTCGATATTTCCCGCTCCGGGCCAGAAACCAACGCTGCTCACCTCATGAGAATACGCTTCTCGCACGACCCGGAGCGGCGTGTTAGGGACCGGACCATGATCGGGTGCTCGACGGCCTGTGAATCGCCCAGTCGCCAGGTCGAAACTTCCCCAGAAGAAATGCACCGGACTTTGCTTTCCGAGATATCCGGACTGAAACTGTTTCATGAGTCGGTCGGCCTGAATTAGGACGTGCCAAAAACGCTTTGCGAAGTCCTGGTCGTAGGATGCGTGCTGGTGGTCTTCTTCAAACGGCGTCCGATCCGGAATCTCGACGGGAGTGGTCCAGATTTGGACGTCGATGCCCAGTGAATGCAGAGTGTCGATGGTCTTCGAATAAAACGTCGCCACACTCATGGGAGCCAATTCGAAACTCGCCCGCTGACCGGCGCTCGTTTCGAATTGAAGTTGGTGAGCGCAGAAATCAAAGTCGATTTGAAATGTCCGGTCTCCATAGGGGATTGGAGAGGACGTGAGTCCGCGGCACGTGACATAGAGCGGGACCTGCCACCAGTGATTGGCTGGAGGCGAATATCTCAATCGAATCTTGCCGACAACCTGTGTCCACAAGTGGAGAGTGGCACGCGTATCGTCCCACTGCGCGCAGGGCAAGGCAGGCCAAGACTGGTCCATTGCGATCGTTGAGGGTTGCATGGCAGTTATGGACTATTCTACGTGGACTGCTGCACCTAGTAGTGGCAAATAACTGATGTGCCAAGGTGAGAGCCGGTTGTGTAGACTCCCACTCATGGCCGATCCAGGATCCATTCCAAACTTCACGTTTCCATTGGGTGAGCAGAGCCCACGAACGCTACCCGGTGGGATCGCTGCGGAAGCGAGCGTCGTCGAATTCCCGATCTCCAAGAATATTGCGGGAGTCTTCATGAAGCTCATTCCCGGTGGGTTGAGAGAGCTTCATTGGCACGCGAATGCCGCGGAATGGGCTTATATGATCGACGGCGAGGCGCAGGTCACGGTCTTCGATCCGAG
>JAYROD010000045.1:0-28647 GCA_041911835.1 Fimbriimonadaceae bacterium
AATCCCCTGGCAGGCTCATCGCGCAACCTTCCCTTCAGTTCCGCCCCCTCATTCTCGACGTCCAGCTTGATCGTGTTGGGCACCCGGACCGAAAGCACTGGATCGAATCTTCGACGAACGATCAGGCTAAAGTTCGACCGGCCCCAAAGTCCGGTGCCGACCATGATGAGGGTGATCAACAGGTCATAGGGAAGCACGGCGGATTCCAGCCCGGGTACCCACGCCCCAAGGAGCGCTAGCGGAATACCAAGCGCAGCGAGCCACCAGAATCTTGCTGTCGGAACGATCATGCTTGAGCCTACAAGGGTACGATGCTACCCGTGAACTTGGACTGCGCCGTCCTCGTGCCGGAGAAGGTCGTCATTTCCTACCGGCTTGCCAACATCGGCAGCCGCATCATGGCGCATCTGCTCGACCTGGTCATCGCGATGGCGGCCATCTGGGTTACAGATTTCGTCATCATCTTGGCGCTAGGATCGGTCTCCGAAGGCCTAAGCACCTTCCTCATGCTGATCATCACAACCTTTGGGCTCTTCCTTTACTTCGGGCTGCTCGAGGGTCTGTGGAACGGACAGACGATTGGAAAGAAGGCGCTCAGCATCCGCGTGCGCTCGGCAGACGGGACGCCGGTGACGTTCTCAGCAGCGCTCTACCGAAATCTGCTTCGACCTGCGGATTTCTTGCCGTTTTTCTATCTGGTTGGCATGACCGCGATATTCATCAACCCAAGAGCCCAGCGCCTTGGCGACCTGGCTGCCGATACGATCGTGACGTACGAGCCTAGAGCGATTCCCCGTTTCACCCCGGCGCCTCATAAGTTCGGATTGCATCCTTTTGAAGAGACCGTCGGATCCTTGAACGGCATGACGATGGAGGAATACTTCGCGATCAAGCGGTTGTGCGATCGTTTCCCCGAGCTCGCCGCTTCAGTCCAAGAGCGCAATCTCAAAGAGCTATGGGAACCGTTTGCCAGCCGTCGCAATGTGCCGAACCTACCCAACGTCCATCCCGTGTATCTCATGGAGGCCGTCGTCATGCGGTATGGGCGCACCCACGGACTGATTTAGCAACCTGCGGATAAGTTGGGGATGCGATTGTTGGCTCTTAATATGGGGATAATGGGTTGCTCAAAACCTAGCCATATCTTGAGAATTCCACAGGGTTTTCCACACCGTCAATTCTCAGCCTTTACCTTGAAATTGAATCTGGTTTATTTTGGAATAGCCCAGATTCCTATACTTCGACCCTGAGTTTTCCACGTTTCGGTTCCCCGTAATAAAAGAAGTATCTTGATCACTAGTCCATGGATTTAGAAGAATCTCCGGTGAAGGGCGCGGTTCGATTGTCGGTCGAGCACATAGGCCTCGAGAACTTCCGAAACTACGAGCTGGCTTCTATGGAGCTTTCTCCTGGCCTGAACATCGTTTTCGGCAAGAACGCCCAGGGCAAAACCAATCTCTTAGAGGCCGTTCATCTGCTTTCGACGACGCGCATCCTGCGAGGTTCCAAAGACGCCGAGGCAATTCGGGAAGGATGTGACAAGGCGCAGCTTCGAGCGACGCTCTCCGGTGCCGGAACGGAGCTGGGGCTACAACTCCAAGCCAAAGTCCGCAAGAGAGCGTTCTTGAACGGCATGGCGCTGCCGCGGGCTTCGGACTTGCTGGGACGGGCACCTTCGGTTTGTTTCAGCGCTTCGAGCATCCCCATTGTACGTGGCGAACCGTCAGATCGTCGGCTGTTTCTCGACATCGAAATCTCGCAGGTATCGCCGAGCTACCTTCAGCACCTCAGCGTTTATAAAAGGGCGCTCGAGCAGCGTAATGCGCTCCTAAGGCTGTCACAAGAGGCGTTGCAGCCATCCGAACACTTCGAGGCCTGGGAATGCGAGATGGCGTGTCATGGGTCATCCATAAGGGCGCTGCGGGCCAATTTCCTAGCCGACCTCCGTCCGCATGCCGAGGAGTGCTATGCCGCGCTTTCCGGCGCAGAGCCGATGAGCATCGCGTACGAGCCGCATGGCGATGAGGTTGAAGAAAGCCACCTCCTGCAGGCTTATGCGCGTGAGCGCGCTCGCGACATTCTGCGAGGGACGAGCACCGTGGGACCGCATCGAGATTCCTTCTCGATCACAATCGCCAATCGCGACGCGAGGGCGTTTGGCTCTCAGGGCCAGCAGCGTACGGCCGTCATCGCCTTGAAATTGGGGGTGCTGAGGCTCGCCGCGGAGCGACTGGGATTTGCGCCGATATTACTGCTCGATGACGTTTTTTCGGACCTCGACTTGCTGCGCCGTGGCAAACTGCTGGAAATGGTCGAAGCCCATCCAGGCCAGGTCTTGATCACGGGAACCGAAGTCGAGCAGATCGCTCCGAGCATGCTGAGCCGGGCCAATCTGATCGAGATTCGTGCGGGCCAGGTGTTCCAGCGGTGAAGAAGCTTTCCGACTTCATGCCGAAGGCGATTGAACGGTCTGAAGTGCTTCGCACAGCCCGGGCTCAGGCGGCCATGAGAAGGTGGAAGGAGGTTGTGGGAGAGATTTTGGCTGCGAAGTCAGAACCTGATCGATTCGATCGGGGCATGTTGTGGGTTTACGCTGAGGGCTCATCGTGGGGGCAGGAAATTCGGCTAAGGAAGTCGCTCATCCTGTCCCGACTCAACCAGGTAGCGGGAGAAGAAGGGCTTTTCACCGACCTGCGAGTAGGCACGAGGAAAATGCGTCTTGAAACCGGCATCACCGATCCCGACGGCTGACGATCGGCTGCCCCTTTTCGAACAGCTTGCGCGGAGACCGGCGCTCAATGTGGCGATCGGTCTGGCACTCGGTATCGCTAGCGCCTATTCATTCGTTTTCCTAGTGATCATCATTGCTCAGGTGATATGGTTGGCTAGGACCTCAGCGAGGATTCTGGCGTTGGTGGCGGCATTGGTCGGCTTCCTTCTGGCTCCCGCCATTCCGAGGCATGGAATCGAGGATCGGAACTTCTATCAGGGCCCCGCGAACGTCGCATCCATGCCTTCTGCGTCAGCCGAAGGGGAGTCTTGTGCGATCGAGACTGCGCGAGGACGGTTCCTGCTGCTCATGCAAGAATCGGGCTCCGTGGCTCTGGGGGACACGCTGTACGTGACTGGAGTCGTCAAACCGCTCTCGGAAGGGACTGAGAGCTACTACCTCCACAGGCGGATCGTCGGGATCTTGACGGCAGCAAGAAGTCCGGTCGTTCTCGAGACTGGTTGGCACCTCTGGCACATTGCTGCCCGGGCCCGACTGTCGTTTGAGAGGTTCGCGGAACGTACGTTGGGGCCCCAGGAAGCTCCCATTCTAGAAGCGCTATGCTTCAACGTCGAAGCAGGCTTGACGGACGAGGAGCGTGAGGAATTGTCCCGTTCCGGCACGGTTCACATCGTGTCTGCTTCCGGGCTCCATGTCGTCGTCGTGGCGTGGGTGTTGACGCTGCTCTTTCGTGGGCTGCCCGTTCCTCGATGGTCCCAACTGGTGCTGCTGGCTGTGCTGCTCTTCATTTACGCGGGAGCCGCTGGGCTGCGGCCGCCTTGCGTCCGAGCAGTCTTGATGTCCTTGCTCTATGCCTGTGCGTATCTGTTTCAAAGAGAGCCTGACAATCTCTCCGCGCTCGGAATCGCCGCCATACCATTCTTGCTGTTTAGCCCCGAGTCGGTCTTTGATATCGGCTTCCAACTTTCGTTCGTGACCGTGGGGGGCCTGATCCTCTTCGTCCAGCATTTGTCGATTGAAGCCTCGGGATTTTGGGAGAAGCTTTGGAGTCTTACACAAGTAACGGTCCGATCCAGCTTTGCCGCTTCCCTGGTGTCGGCACCGCTGGTCGCCTATCACTTTGGGTTCGCTTCGCTGGCATCTGTCCCGGCCAACCTCCTCATCGGGGGGCCCGTCGTGCTGCTGGTGGTGATCGGCATCGCCGGCTGGCTCCTCAGCGGGATTCTCTTGGGCCCTGTCAGCTGGCTGATGAGTGACGTCGCTGCCCCCCTCATCGCATGGATACGATGGACCTTCACGACTTTGGGTGGGGCGGATTGGTCCGCGATTAATGTCCCGCCCTTCTCGGCATTTTGGCTTATCCCATGCTACGGGTTCATGCTTTTACTTTGGAAACCTTATGTTCGGACTGCTTAGGTTCCTGGTTCTCATGTGCTCGGCGGTTGGCATCGGTATCGCACTCAGACTCTTGAGGGTCGAACCTCCCACGCGGCTGAGCTTTCTGGCGGTGGGGCAGGGCGACTGTATCGTGTTTCAAACAGCTGGCGTTACGGTGCTCATCGACGCCGGTCCAAAGACCGATACGTTCGACGCTGGAGCCCGAATCGTCGTACCGGAGCTCTACCGATTGGGGGTGGACAAGGTCGACCTCGTGCTGCTTTCCCATCCAGATGCCGACCATGTCGGGGGCTTGCCGGCTATCGCCAAGCGGTTCCGGATTGGCAAAGTATGTGTCTCAGCGAGTTTCGAGCGGAACGGCGCGATGCTGGACTGGTTAAGGCGGGCCCGGCTCGACAATGGACAGATAGCCTGGTTGGGCAAAGGGTCGAGTACCAACATCGGTGGGTTCACACTTCGTCTCGACTGCCCTCCCATAGGTCCAGATTCTCCGGATAATGAGGGATCGATGTTCGTCCGGCTCGAAGGCCAGAAGGCTTCAGCAGTCTTCAGTGGCGATGCTGGGATTGAAACCGAGGAAAGGATGCTCGCGACCAGTGAGGATTGGCACGCGCAAATTCTCAAAGCCGGGCATCATGGTAGCAGGGGCTCGATGGGCTGGAGATGGATCCGTGTTGTGCGGCCTTCTGTTGTCGTCTTCAGCGCCGGTCGCAACAACACATACGGCCACCCCAGCTCCTTGGCGATTCAGCGTTTGAAGAACGCGAACGTGCCCTATCTCCGAACGGATCGGCAGGGCACGCTCACATTCGAGGTGGGAGCGCAGGGATTCCAGCTTTCGTCAAGATGAACAGCTCGAAAAGAGCGCTAATTGAGACTGCATGCTCTGGATCTTGCTCTTGAGCTCTTCAGCCTGACTTTGTGCCTTCTCGATCGCCTCGGGCTTAGCTCGCGATGAAAACATCGGATTCGCAAGCTGTGCGTCGATCTTCGCGAGCTCGGACTCAGACTTCTCGAGGCTCTTCTTGAGTGACTCGATTTTTTCAGCGATATCGATCAGGCCCTCGATCGGAAGGTGCACTTTCATACCTTCACCCGCTGCCGTCACGAAGAGGGCAGTGGGTGGCGTTCCTGATTTGAGTTCTGAAATCCACGCTTGCGATGCAACTACTGCCTCCCCGCCCTCCAGGTCACCTTCGAAATAGGCTTCCGGAATCATCTTGATTGAACCAAGACCCAATTCCGCTCGTAACGCTCGCAGCTGTCGTACGACGGAGAACCAGCGCTCGACCTGCTGCCGAGCCGCCGGTCGACTCCACGAAGGGTCGACCGTAGGCCAATCCGAGGCCATGAGGAACGCACCCGATGGTGTAGTCGGCAGATGCCCGAAGATTTCCTCGGTAATGTGCGGCATGATCGGATGGAGCATTTTGAGGAATGCTTCCAAGCTTCGCACCAAGACCGTCTGCGGCGCCTGACGCGCACCGGGCTGCGCCAACCGATCCTTGCTGATCTCGATATACCAGTCGCAAAAGTCGGACCAGAAGAAGTCGTACAGAGTCTGAGCCGCCCCTTGGACGTCGAAATGATCGTACGCCTCGCGCACAGCCGCCTCGGTCACAAAGAGCCGATCAAGCATCCATTGGTCCACGATATCGAACTCTGGCGTGGCCATCGGGTCGAATCCTTCCAGGTTCATGAGCACGAAGCGAGACGCGTTCCAGATCTTGTTGCAGAAATTTCTGGCATCTTCCGTTCGTCGCTCCGAGTAGCGGATATCCTGGTTTTGGCCAGTCTGGCTCAGCAAGGTGAACCGAAGCGCGTCGGCGCCGACTTTCTCGATGACTCCCATCGGATCGACTCCGGTGCCGAGGCTCTTGCTCATCCGACGTCCGTCCTCCGTCAGCACGGTTGCGTAAATGAAGACGTCATCGAAGGGAATATTCCCCACCAGGTCGATCCCCATCATGATCATGCGTGCCACCCAGAGGTAGATAATGTTCCGGTCGGTGATCAGCATCGATGTCGGATACCGCTCCTTGAGGAGCGCATCGCTTTGTGGCCATCCCAGAGTTGCAAACGGCCAAAGGCCGCTGCTGAACCAAGTGTCGAGGACCTCTTCGTCTTGTCGGACGATCTTTGACCCACCAGCCTTGCGCTCGGCGTCTTCCCAAGAGAGCGCTGCTACCGCTTGCCCAGACTCCGTGTAGTAGACCGGCACCCTGTGCCCCCACCAAAGCTTGCGGCTGATATTCCAGTCTCGAATGTTCTCCATCCAATCCAAGAAGATCCGATTGAAGCGATCAGGCGAAAACCGGACGCGCCCTGCCTTGACTGCCTGGATCGCGGGCTGCGCCAATTCCTGCTGCTTTGCGAACCAGCTTTCTGCAAGCAGCGGCTCGATCGGCTCACCGCTTCGCTCGCTAACCAGGAGCGGGATATCATAGTCCTCGATCTCGACGAGGAACCCTTGCGATTCGAGGTCTGCCACCACCCGTTTTCGCGCCTCCAGACGATCAAGCCCAGCATAAGGACCACCGGCCTCGTTGACGACCCCGGTTTCGTCGAGGATGACGGGCATTTCGAGCCCATGCCGAACGCCAACCTCATAGTCGTTGGGATCGTGAGCAGGCGTGATTTTGACGGCTCCGGTGCCAAATTCAGGATCAGGATACGTGTCTGCGATGAGCGGAATACTGCGATTCATCAAAGGCAGAGTCAACCGCTTGCCGACCAATCCCTGGTAGCGGGCATCGGAGGGATGTACAGCTACGGCGACGTCGGCCAGCATTGTTTCAGGGCGCGTCGTCGCGATCGTCACGAAGCCAGAGCCGTCTTCAAAGGGGTACCTAATGTGATAGAGTTTTCCTCGAACGATTTTCCGCTCCGTTTCGATGTCAGAAACGCTCGTTCGAAGCACCGGATCCCAATTGACAACCCGTTTGCCATGGTAGATCAGGCCCCGGTCGAACCAGTCGATAAACACCCTGAGCACAGCCTCGGCGTAGTCCGGGTCCAGCGTGAATCGGGTTTTGCTCCAGTCAAAGGCGCAGCCCAGCGTCCGTAGCTGATGAAGAATGGTATCGCCGCTCTCTTTCCGCCATTCCCAGACTCGCTCGATGAACTTCTCCCTTCCAAGCGCCACAGGATTGACGCCCTCTTTCTTCAACTGCTTGCTGACCACGCTTTGTGTGGCGATGCCGGCATGGTCTTGGCCAGGAAGCACAAGCACGCTCTTGCCCCTCAGGCGCTGATACCTTCCCAAGAGGTCTTGGATCGGATAGCAGAGAGCGTGGCCCATATGGAGGGACCCGGTGATGTTGGGAGGCGGAATCGTAATGGTGTAAGGTGGCTTCGCAGGATCTGGATCGGGCTGAAATAGCCCAGCCTCTTCCCACTTGGAATACCACTTGGCCTCGACGATTGAGGCGTCATACCGCGAACTGAGGGCCGTTTCGGCCATGGAAATCCTCCTTTCCTGTCGTGAAAGTGAGACCAGTGTACCTACGGGAGCTCACTTGAATTGTTCCACGTGGAACATTCGACCCATCAGCGGGATTCGGTGAAGAGACCTCTTACGATCTCCTCGATATCGACGCTTTCGATTCCAACGTCGCTCACCGGAAATGCCTGTAGGATGGCTGCGGTCGCCGTGGCGATCTGCTCTTTCGGCACCTCGAGCGAGGCAGAATCCGGCTGGCAATCGAGCACCTTGCCAAAAGGTTTGAGTTCACTTTCATCGACGATCCGGTCGAAAACGAGGTTGAGCCTGCGCACCGAGCCGAAACGGCTTGCCAACGCCTCCAGTGAGTCATCGAAGATCAGGGAGCCGTGATCGATGACCACGACACGCTCGCAGAGTTCCTCAACGTCCTGCATATAGTGGCTGGTGAGGAGGATTGTGCAATTGTCCGTGCGGTTCAGCTCTCTTAGGAAGTCCCTTATGCGTTTCTGGCTGACGATGTCCAGTCCAATCGTCGGTTCGTCCAAGAAGAGCACTTCGGGGCTGTGGAGCAAAGCGGCCACCAACTCACACTTCATCCGCTCTCCCAGGCTGAGTTTCCGTACCTGCGTGTGGATCTTGTCGGTCAACTGTAGCTCTTCTATCAGGAACTCAATCCGGGTCTTAAAGTGGGCCGAATCGACGTCATAGAGCTCCTTGAGGACCAGAAAGCTGTCCCACGCAGGAAGGTCCCACCAGAGCTGCATTTTGTTTCCCATCACCAGCGAAATACGGCGCAGCAAGTCGGGCTTTCGCTCAAACGGCACGTATCCGAGCACGCGGGCCTCTCCGGAGGTGGGGTAGAGGATGCCTGTGAGCATTTTGATCGTGGTCGTCTTGCCGGCTCCATTTGGGCCGAGGAATCCGACCCGCTCACCTTGTTCGATTTGAAGTGAAATCCCCTTCACGGCCTCTACGGAGGTTCGTTTCGGAGCGAACAGCGCGCGCAACGTGCCGCCGAAGCCGGGCTCCTTCTTGGTCTGAACGAACGTCTTCGTGAGCTCGTGTGCTTCGATCGCGACCATCGTTTGATCTTACCGGTTAAGTCAGCAGCAGAAGGGCTGCCACAGGCATTGCCGACATGAGCAGGGAATCGAGCCGATCGAGCACGCCGCCATGCCCAGGCAAGATGCTGCCGCTGTCTTTGAGCCCCGACGAACGCTTCAGCTTGCTTTCCAGGAGGTCGCCAATCTGCCCGAGAATTCCCGATAGCGTGCCGCAGGCCGCTCCTTTCCACCATAGGAGGCTCAGCAGTGCCCCGATTCCCAGCGCTACGAGGAGGCAGAACAGGAAATTGGCCACTGCCCCTTCCCACGTCTTGCCCGGAGAGATCGCTGGCGCCATAGGGTGCTTCCCAAGTGCCTTGCCAACGAAGATCGCCGCCGAGTCTCCGGCCCAAAGCGGCACAATCGCCATCAGCAAGAGGTTCGGATTCCACCAAGCGCCATTTCCCACCATGCCCCATCGCTGGAGGACGACGCAAGCAAGCAATCCGCCGAAGAGATAGAACGAAGCCAACACTCTAATGGCGAGGTGACGCCGGCCCTTGGCCAAAAGAACGAATCCCGCGACGCCGGCCGCCCACATCGATCCCAAAACCCCCACCTCGACAAGAATGGCCTGAGGCTCCCGAACCAGCGCGACGGCCGCGACGAAAACCATGAACCCTGGAGATGGAGCGAAGTAGCCGCCGCCTCGTCCGGTGTAGATGCGGGTGAGCTCGAGTGAGCAGAGCGCGTAGGCGAGCCAGGCGAGCACTCCGATGGGCCAAGGCGTCGCAACGAGGATTGCGACAAGCGCAATGGGGATTCCGAAAAGAGCCGTTACGATTCGCTGGCGCATCAAAAGTACAGGAAACTACCTATTCCTTTAACAAAACGCCAATCTTGCGCTTGACTCTCTGCAGGGCATTGTCGATCGACTTGGTACGGCAATGGAGCTCGACGCTCATCTCGCGATACGATTTACCGGCAAGATAGGACATCAATACGCCGCGTTCGAGTTCGCTCAAGGAGCCGCTCGCCAATTCATCCAAGTTCTGGGAGAACTTGCTCTTCAGCAGCGAGTATTCGGGGGTATCGGACCTGCGGTCAGGCAAAACGTCGAGAAGCGATCCGTCGGAGGCATCTTCCGTGAATCCTTGGTTGAGCGAGACTGAGGCGTTCAGCGGTGCGTGTTTGTGCCTCGTCGCGGTCTTAACGGCCGTGATGATCTGTCTCGTCACGCAAAGCTCGGCGAAGGGGCGAAACTTATTGAGCCGATCTTCGCGGAAGTCGCGGATCGCTTTGCAGAGTCCGATCATCCCTTCCTGAACCACGTCGTCATGATCAGCACCCAGTACGAAATAGGCCTTTGCCTTATTTTCGACGAGGGATCGATAGCGGGTAATCAGGAATTCGGCAGCGCCAGGCGTACCTGTTCGGGCAAGCTGCACGACTTCCTCGTCGGGCATGACGCTAAAACGAGAACCGGAAGGGTCAGTCCAGGCCAACCGCGAAGGCCCTCCTCTCCATGTTGCCCGCATCGAAAGCGTGGGCACAAATCACACGGTCACCTTACCGCAGAACAGGCCGAAAAGTGCGATCCCTCCGGCAAAAAAAGGCAGCGAGGTCAAATTGACCTCGCTGCCTTGGAAGGAACGACCTTCCGATGGGGGTTATGGGTTGACGATGACCTTGATCGTCGTGCTGTAGGGCTTCTTGAGCCCATAGGCGTCATAGATCGTCAATGTCACGGTGTAAGGAGACCCCGCGGGGCTCGGCTTTCGGAATTTCCGCTTCACCGACTGGCCCTCAGCGTCGATCTGGATTCCGTCTGAAGCGTCGAAGTCCCACGTGTATTTCAGCACGCTCGAGCCTCCGGAGCCGTTGGCTGTGAAGGTGACCTCGTCTCCGAGCGCGAGGTTGAGTTCGCGAACGTTCGGCTCGCCATAAAGCGGAGTCGAATCGTTGACGATCTTCATTTCGCCCAGATAGAACGTGCCGGTCGCATCGCCGGAAAAGTCGATTTCTTTGATCTTCTTGTCGGTCAAGCTGAGGCCGGTGATCGCTTGAAGGGGCACGCCGATTGTGCGCCAGCCGCGAGCCCCAACGCTGCCCGTCGTGATCGGGATGTACGCTTCGCTTTTCTTGTCATCGGTTGTCGTGACGATGACGCGAATCGTTCGAAGCGGGGCCGTTTTCGCGGTGGTTGCGGTGCTGCCTGTGCTGCCGCCCTTGCCGCCGCCAGGTGCGCCGAGGCCGCCACTTGCCGCTCCGCCACCTTGTCCGCCGGACCCGAGGCCAGGAGAACCGAGGTTGCCACCACCCACGGTGCCTCCCCCGCCTTTGCCGCCGCCACCCATGGTCGTCGACGTGTCAGGCACCATCATCGCAAAGAGCAGGAGGTTGTTCTTGTCGTCGTAGGCCTTCGAGACATCGATCGGCTTAGAGAAGATCATCCTTCCGCCCTGGAAATAGTTTCGGGTCGAGACGCGAATCGAGGTGGTCCCTTCGAGAGCGACTTCATCGGTCTCAGCTATGGTGCCACTGCCCCATCCCTTAACGCTAATGCCTTGGTCGGCGATGCTGCGACTGGGGAAATAGAATCCCAACGTTGGCTGTGCAAAAGCACTGCCACCCATCGCCACCGCCAAGCACGAAAGCCAAATCTTGTTCATCGTTTACTCCTACGCCGAGCTGCCAAACCGAATTCTCTCGATCGCAGTGGCCCGTCCTGTATCCTTTTCGACGTCTATGATCACCCCAGAGATTACACCGGGAGAGTTCTGGACTTCAAATTTCGCTGGAAGCGTCGTTCGGAATCGATGCAGAATGATCTCGCGGTCCATCCCGAGGATACTTTCCTCAGGCCCGCACATGCCCACGTCCGTAATATAGGCCGTTCCGCCATGAAGCACCCGCTCGTCGGCGGTTGTGACGTGCGTGTGGGTTCCGACCATAGCGCTGACTCTTCCATCGACATAGAACCCCATCGCGATCTTCTCGCTCGTGGCTTCGGCGTGAAAATCCAGCAGGATGTGGGGTGTACCAGCTTCTCCAATGAGTCGGTCGACCTCGGCGAAGGGATCATTGTAGTTGTCCATAAAGACCCTACCGCAGACATTCATGATCACCAGCGGGATCGAGTCTTTTTCAATGCGAGCCGAGCCTTTACCGGGTACGCCAGCTGGCATATTCGAAGGCCGAACAATCGGTCTTTCGCTATCCAGGTAGCTGTAGATCTCCTTCTTGTTGAAGGCATGGTTACCCAGCGTGATCGCGTGGACGCCCTGTTCGAACAGTTCGTCTGCAATGTCAGGGGTTATTCCAACGCCGCCGGCGGAATTCTCTCCGTTCGCTACGACAAATAGGGGAGCATATATGTCCACCAAACTGGGAAGGCCCTCCTGCACGATGCGGCGCCCGGGCTTTCCGACGATGTCGCCCAAGAATAGGATCCGGTAGGTACTCACTTAGCGATATCCTGGCTACGGGTCTCGCGGATGACCGTTACCCGAACCTGTCCAGGATATTGCATTTCGTCCTCGATTCGCCTCGCGATCTTGGACGCCAGCCGCGAAGCGGCGAGGTCATCTACGGTCTCGGGTCGGACGAATACTCGCACTTCACGGCCTGCTTGAACCGCATAGGAGCGCTCGACGCCTTCGAAACTGTTCGCTAGCTCCTCGAGGGCTTCCAATCTCCGCATGTACTGATCGAGGCTTTCTCTCCTGGCGCCGGGGCGGGCGGCGCTCATGGCGTCGGCTACGATAACGAGGATTGCTTCGGGGCTTTCAGGCTCGATCTCCCGATGGTGGGCGCCCACCGCGTTCAGCACTCCTTCCTTCACGCCTTGCTTGCGCAAGAACTCCATCCCCACGAGCGCGTGCGGACCTTCTCGTTCGCTGCTAAAAGCCTTTCCGACGTCGTGAAGGAATCCGGCAACGCGCGCCTTCGATTCATCAAATCCCAACTCCGAAGCCAATGTCGCCGCGATGTGGGCCGTCTCTACGGATTGGTCGAGAACGTTTTGGGCATAGCTCGTTCTGAACTTCAATCTGCCCATCGCTTCGAGGATCGCGCCCCCAAGCGTCCCGACCTGAGCGCGCTCGGCAGCATCGATTCCAGCTTCTCGGATTTGTCGATCTACTTCGGCTTTGGCTTTCTCGTAATGGTCTTCGATCGTGGCTGGCTGGATTCGGCCATCTTCGAGCAAGGAGAGTAAAGCCAGCCTGGCGGCTTCTCGTCTGACCGGATCGAAGCAAGAAATCGTAACGGTCTCCGGCGTGTCGTCGATGATGAGGTCCACTCCGGTCACTTGCTCGAACGCGCGGATGTTGCGTCCCTCGCGACCGATGATGCGGCCTTTCAGATCTTCCGATGCCAGCCGAATCACGCTAACCGAAGCCTCGGTGACGTAGGCTGCTGCGCACCGCTCCATGGAGGTGAGTACCAGCTGTTTCGCCTTCTCCTCCGCCGCAGAGGTGGCATCTAGCTCGATCCGTTTGGCATTCGCCATCGCCTCGTCTGCGAACTCCGATTCGAGCTGCTTGAGCAATTGCTCCTTGGCAGAACTTCGATCGAGTCCGGAAATGGCGGAAAGGCGCTCTTGAAGCTGATGCGACTTAGAATTGAGATCCTTTTCTCGGCAATGAAGCTCTTCCGACCATGCCTTGAGTTCGGATTCTCGGTGGCTGAGCGATTCGCGCCGAGTTTCGAGTTGGGCGTCACGCTCCATGAGGTTGGCCTGCAGCTTCTCAAAGGCAGCTCGTTGGGCTTTTGCTTCTTCCTCGAATTGCTCTCGGAGTCGCATGGCCTCCTCTCGGGCTTCGAGGGCGGCTTCGGCGCGGACTCTCTCAATTTCCTGCGCCTGGTCGGGAGTCAGGCCTTTGACGATGTAGCGCCGTAGTATGAGGAAGATTGCTAGCGTAGCGAGGCCCGCGCTTGTCGCCACCTCGACGATTCGCATCGCGACATTCGCATCGAGCATTAGGATTGGCGCTCCAGTCGATCGAGGGCGGACGTGACGGCATCCTCGTCGAAGCCACGCGAAGCTAAAGCCCTGGCGACTTTCCTGAGGTCCTGGTTCTTCTCAAGCAGTTGACACCCCAACTCATAGGCTCGCTGGTTCTCTTGTTGGGCGAAGGCTTCCATTGCTTGCGACACGTCTTCCTGGCTCGCCCCTCGATGGAGGAGCTCTGCTTCTATTCGGGCCAGCCCCTTTCCTTGACGAACTCGCCTCTCTAGATGTTCGGCAATCACGCGTCGATCGTCCAGCAGCTTCCTCCGTACGAGCGCGGCGATGACCGAATTCCTGGCTTCTTCGTCAAAAGCGGAAAGGGCTCGAAGCACTTCTGCTTCGAGCCGGTCGTGAGCGTGGAGCAATTTGAGCGCCGCGGCCATCGCGGCCTGCTCGTCGCTGCCGGCGCTTGGGCTCACTCTTCGTCTTCGGCAACCGAACTGACAACGGCTTGGGCGCCGCCTTTGTCGCTCTTAAAGAGGGCCCTCACCTTGGCATCGATTTCGGCGTTGATTTCCGGATGCTCCTCTAGATAGGTGCGGGCATTGTCCCGACCTTGACCCAGACGGATGTCTCCGTAGTTGAAATAGGTCCCTGCCTTTCCGATGATGCCTCTTGCCGCACCGATATCGAGCAGATCGCCCGCTTGGCTGATGCCTTTGCCGTAAATGATGTCGAATTCGACGCTGCGGAATGGGGGCGCAACTTTGTTCTTGACAACCTTGACCTTGGTCCTCGATCCGGTCTGCTCGGTGCCGGCTTTGAGTGCCTCTCCACGGCGCACTTCGAGACGAACCGACGCCCAGAATTTGAGGGCTCGGCCACCAGGAGTCGTCTCCGGATTGCCATACATCACACCGATTTTTTCTCGAAGCTGATTGATGAAAATCGCTGCTGTCCCTGACTTGTTAATACTGCCACCCAACTTCCGGAGCGCTTGACTCATCATGCGGGCCTGAAGACCGACGTGGGAGTCACCCATCTCGCCTTCGATTTCCGCTTTGGGTACGAGCGCCGCGACCGAGTCGAGCACGACGACGTCGATCGCCTGGGATCGAATGATGGCGTCCATGATTTCGAGCGCCTCTTCGCCGCTGGTCGGCTGGGAGATGTAAAGCCGCTCGACATCCACTCCGAGAGCCTTGGCGTATTCCGTGTCCATCGCATGCTCTGCATCGACATAGAGCGCGATACCACCCTTCTTCTGGGCCTCCGCAACGACATGCAGCGCGAGCGTCGTCTTACCGCTGGACTCGGTTCCATAAATCTCGGTGATGCGGCCACGTGGGATGCCTCCTACGCCGAGCGCCATATCCAGGCTGAGCGAGCCGGTCGATATGGCATCGATTGCTTCTTTCTCGCCGTCTCCAAGGCGCATGATCGCTCCTTTTCCGAAAGACTTCTCGATTTGGGACAAGGCGATATCCAACGCTCGATCTCGATCAGGTGCACTGCTCATGATTTTTTTCCAGATGGGGTGACAATTCGTTTCAAAAAGTGTAGATTTTAGTATACCTAAAAGTCAAGGGTGGATCTCTCCAGCCGATATCCAGAGTGTAAAGGATTTCTCTCAAATTGCAAG
The DNA here is from genome assembly GCA_041911835.1 of Fimbriimonadaceae bacterium. Classification (GTDB taxonomy): domain Bacteria; phylum Armatimonadota; class Fimbriimonadia; order Fimbriimonadales; family Fimbriimonadaceae; genus JAYROD01. The sequence continues at coordinate 15,214 of JAYROD010000045.1, forward strand.
AGTTCCAGACGCGTTTCGTCAAGAGGAAATATCCCCAAACGCCACGAATCAGTTTGCCTATGCGGTGGATTGCCGTCGTCATCGGGTGCACGCTGGCGGCGCTATCGCCGGCTGAAGTCACTATCCGGATGATGGCGGGACCCAGTTGGGGAATACCTCCCAAGGAAGCGACCGATCCCCGTTCTGTGGCCCGTAGGGCCGTGTTTGAGGCATTCCAGCGCAAGAATCCGGACATCAGGGTCGTGAACGCGGGCGGCTTGGAGATCAAAGGAGACCGGGCAGAAAGCGGCTTCCTCATGTCGATGGCTGCCGACACAGCGCCAGATGTCTTCTACGTCAACTTCCGCCAGTACTACAACTATATCGATCAGGGCTTCTGCAGGCCGCTCGACGACCTAATCGCTCAGACCCCGGGTTCGCTTGATAGGGCCAATCCGACGGTAATGAAGGTTCTGAAGAGCTATGACGGCCACGTTTACGCAGCGCCGTGGTTCCAGGTTGCGCAGGCGCTTTACTATCGTAAGGACTATTTCGCTGAGGCCGGGCTCGATCCGGCCCAGCCCCCTCGTGATTGGCCCGAGCTTTATCGCGACCTGCAGGCGCTTGTCGAGAAGCACCCCGACCGGTTTGGTTTTGCATTCTCTAAGGGTCCAGCCTACTTTTGGGTGAATTACGCTTGGCAGGCTGGCGCGGAGATCGTCAAGCCGGCCGAAAACGGATACTGGCAGGCAGCGATCGCGACTCCTGAGGGCGCGACCGCGGTCGATTTTTACCGAAGAATGTGCCTCGACACGTGGAAGGGCGCGGATGGCAAAACCTATGGCCCAGTCGCCCAAATCAGCACCAATCTGACCGAGGACATCAATTCGGGCAAGGTAGCGATGTGGTTCAGCTATACGCAGGACATCGTGCTGAATACGATGGAGCTCGATCCCTCGATCATTGGGGTGGCGCAAATGCCCGCGGGTCCTGCCGGACATGCCAACGAGATTAACGCTGGGATGTGGGCGATCAACGCCTCGGTGAGTTCTCCGGAGAAGCTCCAGGCCTGCTGGAAGTTCATCCAGTTCTTCACGAGTCAGGATGCCGCCAAGATCAGCGCCGAGCGCTATGTCGAGCTCGGGCTCGGCAATATGGTGAATCCCGTCTTGCTCAAGGAGATGGGATATGACGACATCGTTGCGACCGTCGATCCCGCTTATGTAAAGGCGAATGAAGAGCTGTTTCGGTCAGGACATCCGGAGCCATACGGTCGGAATTGCCAGCAGGTTTACGTCGTGCTGGACAATGCGCTAGATCGGGCGACGCTCGAACCCCAAACGCCGGCGATCCGGATTCTAGAAGACACCGCAGCCGAGATGAATCGCAAGCTGCTCGGTTATACGCCGCCCGACATCATGGCCCGACAAAGAGGCTGGGCGACGGGAATCTTCATTGGACTGATGGCCGTGCTGGCGGGCTGGGGAATCATGGGCTATCGCCGTTGGCGGGAGAGGCCGCGTGCGGTGGCCTCACCTTCGGGTCTCGCCGCCGGTACTAAGCGATCTCAGGTCGTCAAGGTGATGTTCTGGTGCCTGCTCCCGGCCGCCCTCTCCATAGCGATTTGGTCCTACTATCCGCTCGCTCGAGGGCTCCAAATCGCGTTCCAGGATTATCGAATCACGCAGCCTCCTCGCTGGGTCGGGCTGGACAATTTCATCTCGGTTTTCACTCAACCGATCTTTTACAAAGCGCTCCTCAACAGCTTCTTCTATGTTTTTCTCAGCATCTTGATTGGGTTCGTTCTGCCCATCTTCCTGGCGCTTGCTCTCAACGAGATTCCCCGTGGCAAGGTGTTTTTCCGAACTCTGTTCTTCTTGCCGGCGATGACGAGCCCGATCGTAGTGGCGCTCCTTTGGCGGCAGTTCTACGACAAAACGGAAGCAGGTCTTCTGAACGTCATCCTGCATCCATTTATCGACGCCCTCAATCCTTTGGTGCAAGCCCTTGGGCTACCCGCCATCAAGGCCACCCATGATTGGCTCGGCGATCCTGGGCTGGCGATGTTCGCCGTCGTCCTGCCAGGCATTTGGGCTGCCGCGGGGCCAGGATCGATCCTTTATCTCGCCGCGCTCAAGAACATTCCGGACGAGCGTTACGAAGCCGCGGATATCGATGGAGCGAATTGGCGGCAAAAGATCCGGTATATCACGCTGCCCGGGCTCAAACCGCTTATCCTGATCAACCTCCTGGGCATATTCATCGGCGGATTCAAAGCGATGGAGAACATCTTTGTGCTGACCATGGGTGGCCCGCTTTATTCAACCCATACGCTCGGGCTGGACGTTTGGACGAACGCTTTTATGTTCCTCAAATTCGGATACGCTACTGCGACCGCCTGGGTCATGGGTGCTATTCTGATCGGGTTCACTTTGATCCAAATTAAGAGCCTCTTGAAGATGCGCTTCTCGACCTCGAGAACGTAGATTTCGGAATGATGCCCGAGTCCGGCGAACGAAGCCTCACCGTCATCGACTTGGCCATTGAAGCCAGGATCGGCGGCCAGCACGCGCTATTTACCTACCTCTCCGACGGCATTGCTCAAGTCGGCGATGCCTATTTGGCGCCGCTTGGCGTGAGGCAGGTGCTTGGCTATGTGCTCCGAGTGCGGTCGATTGAGCCACACGATTTGGGATTCCCCGCCGATCGGCTCAGGAGGCTCTCGGCCAGGGTGGAAGGACTCGCCCTGCCGACGCCTACCCTCGACCTCATCCAGTTCGTTTCTAAGGAGTATCTCTGCCCAATTTCGGTCAGCCTCGGGTTGGCGACGCCTCCAGGGGCCAGGAACCGAATCGTCACCACATGGACTCTCGTCGAAGGGGCAGAGACCCGTCTCCCGGTATCGGCAACGCAGAAGGAAGCGCTCCGCATCGTCGAAGAGCACGGAGGAAAGCTCGAAGAGACCCGTTCCAAGCCCCTGGCCTCAGGCTCTCGCAAGGCGCTCCAGGCCCTTGTTGCTCGGGGACTGCTGACCCGGGAGCTGAGAATCTCTCACGCTAAGGAGAAGCACCGGCTCGAGGGCAACTATCGGTTGACTGTGGATTCTGACCAGGTAGAGCAGTTTCTCCGGAAGCAGGCCAAGCGAAAACCGGCGCAGGCGCTTGCGCTCATGCGACTCCAGGGATCTGAATCGACGAGCTTCAGCGCTCAGGAAATTAAGGCGCTGAGTGAGTGCACCGACCAGACGATCCGCGCGCTGCTTCAGGCCGGCCTGATCGAAAAGGAGGACCAAGCAGCGCCAACGCACAAGGCGCCCCCGATCGAGCTGAACGACGAACAAAAGGCCGCACTCGAGCCTATTCTTGACGCGATACACGAGGGCAGACACGAGGCTTTTCTCCTGTTTGGCGTAACCGGAAGCGGCAAGACCGAGGTGTATCTTCGGGCAGCTGCCGAGGCGCTCAAGCGCGGTTCGAAAGTGCTATACCTCGTTCCCGAAATTGCGCTCACGGCCCAGGTCATCGCGCAGCTCAGATCGAGGTTCGGCAGAGGTGTCGCCGTACTGCACAGCAACCTCGACCTGGCTGATCGGCTGGAGAACTGGCTCCGCATTCGCAGCGGCGAGGCTGCCGTTATTCTCGGTGCGCGGAGCGCGCTCTTCGCGCCGATCGAGAACCTGGGGCTCGTGGTCGTCGACGAAGAGCATGAAGGGAGCTATAAGCAGGAGTCGAGCCCTCGATATCACGCTCGGCGAGTGGCAATCGAATTCGCCAAAAGGATGCAGGCTCCGATCATCCTCGGCTCGGCGACGCCGAGCATCGAGTCGTACTACGCGGCTGAGGAAGGAGATCTGCGATTGCTGACGCTCAAACGTCGGGCAGCGAACGCGACGCTTCCCGAGGTCGAGGTCGAGGATCTTTCGGAACTGTTTCACTCCGGGCGGCCCTCGTTGTTCAGCGACGCGCTATACGATGGAATCAAAGCCACCCTGGCGGGCGGTCAACAGTCGATCCTCTTCCTCAATCGGCGCGCTTATGCCCCGTTCTTGGTTTGTCGGGATTGCGGCCACCAGTTCAAGTGCCCACACTGCTCAGTTTCTCTGGCTCTTCATCGTCGTGATGAGGCGCTCAGGTGCCATCAATGCGGATTCGCCGAGCGTGCGCCCGAGACTTGCCCAGAATGCGGTGGCTCACGGGTGAGACCGTTCGGCGCTGGGACCCAGAAGGTTGAGGAATCGATCAAGGAGCTGTTTCCGGACGCTGCGGTTGGCCGGCTCGATCGGGATGTGGCGCGAAAGAAAGGCGCTCTAGAGGAAACGTTGGCCGCGTTTCGGGGCGGTGACCTTCAAATCCTCGTGGGGACTCAAATGGTGGCAAAAGGTCTCGATTTTCCAAACGTGACGTTGGTGGGGGTTGTGGCTGCCGACGTCTCGCTGAACGTGCCCGACTTTCGAGCAAGCGAGCGCACCTTTCAGTTGCTCTCGCAGGTCTCCGGACGAGCAGGCCGAGGAAAGCTGCCTGGGCGCGTCATCATTCAAACGTTCAATCCCAAGCACCCTTCGGTGCTTCATACGGTGGACCATGACTTCGAGGGGCTCTATCGAGCCCTCATTGAGGAAAGGCGAGAGGCGCACTACCCTCCGTTCGTTCGGTTGGTGAATTTGGTCTTCAGCGGAAAAGATAAGAGCCGGCTCGAAGAGGAGGCTTCGCATCTCCATCAGACTATTACGGGGCTGCTTCCCCAAGCTGAAGCTTTGGGGCCGACCGATTGCGCACTCGAACGACTCAACGGCGAATGGCGTATGCACATTCTCCTGAAAGTGCCGATCGGGACATCGCTCGAGCCGCTGGAGTCAATCATCGATTCCTGGCGATCCGAGATTCAGCTACTGGTCGACGTCGACCCTCTCTCGCTGCTCTAAGTTCTCTGCATACCGGTAATTCTCAGTGGAGGCCGTCCATTCGGGATTCCGACATGAAGAATGTGGGAATCAGACGGTTGGAGACTGCAAGGTGAGCGGGTCATTCGGCGCCAGAACCGACGCGCGGCAGAACGTCACGCTTCGCGTCGATCCCAAGATCGTCCTGAGTAGCCAGCTGCTCGAGCTGAACCAAGCCGAGCTTGAGTCTGCCATTGCCAACGAACTGGCCGAGAACCCAGCGCTCGAGCGGCTTCACGACGACGACGACATCGTCACCGACGAAGCGATCCTCCGGACGCTTGCTCCGAGAGAGCTGATGCCCTCGAGCGAGGACTTCGAATTCCGTCGAAGCCTGCCGCAGGGCAGCTCAGAATCCGTGGACTGGCTGGATTTCGCCGCCTCTTCCAACACGCTCTGGGAGCATCTTCAGGCCCAATTGAGCGCCGCGCTTCCCAAATCGCTTCGGCACGTGGGCGCCTTCCTGGTCGGGTGCATCGATGAGCGAGGGTATTTGACGACAACTGCCGAAGAGGTTGCCCTGCATTGCGACTGCTCGCTCGAAGAAGCCGAAACCGCGATCACGAAGCTGCAAGCCTGCGAACCGGCGGGAGTCGGGGCCTCGAACGTTCGAGATTGTCTCTTGCTGCAACTCCGAGACGATGATTCCGTCGAGGCTGAACTTGCCCGCTCGATTCTTGAGACCCACTTTGACGACTTTCTAGCGCGGAACGTCCGCGGACTCATGCGGCGCTACCGGGTCCACCCGGAAGTCATCGAGGCCGCCTTCCAGGAGATCACTAGCCTTACACCGTATCCGGGCGAGATGTTCGGCGACTTCGCTTCGCGGAGCTCAGACCCGGCGCTTACGGCGGCCAGCCCGGACATCTCACTCCATTTCGATCCGAGCGGATGGACCATCGAGGTCAAGGGCCTGGAGCCCGCCGACCTCACCGTCAGCCGCGCTTACCGAGATCGACTTGCGAAGCTTCAGCAGATGTCCAGTGCCCCCAAAGATGAGAAGCGGCACATCACGGAGTACGTCGATCGAGCTTCGCGCTTCATTGAATCCTTGAAACAACGCAAGCTCACCTTGAGGCGGATCGGCGAATACCTGGTGCAGAAGCAGGCAGGTTTCGTTTCAACCGGCGAATACCGATTCCTCGCCCCTTTGACGAGGACGCAGGTCGCTCGAGAGCTCGGGGTGCATGAGAGCACCATCAGCCGAGCGACCATGGACAAGTTCGTTCAGTTGGCGACAGGCGAGATCGTCTCGTTTGAGGTGTTCTTCAAACCGGCGCTTCGAGTGCAAAAGATGATCGAAGAGATCCTAGCTCAAGAGAACCCGAACAGCCCATTGAGCGACGAGAGGATTGCACAGCTTTTGGCCGAGAAGGGAATCGTGGTTGCTAGGCGAACGGTCAACAAGTATCGAGATCGCACGAAGCTGCTTTCTTCCCGCCGGCGCCGCTCAGCTTGATCGCCCGATCAGCCTCTCGATGGTCGCTTCCATGATTGCGGGGGTTTGCGCCGAAACCGTATAAACCAACGCTTCGCGGTAGACCCGCTGGGCTGGGTGTCGCACATCGTTGGCGGAACCTCCCGAGGCTGCGATCGCGGCGTGGGCACATCGAACAGCCAGGTCGATAGCCCAGGCTCTTAGCGCGAGCTTCTCTTCGGTAGTCGCCTCTCCTGACTTTCGTTGGGCCTCCTCCATGTGGGATCGGCAACGTCCGATTTCAGCGTCGAGAGCCTCCCACGCTTTCAAGAGAAACGCAGCCTGCCGCTTTTCGTATGCTGTCCGAAGGATGTCCAAGCCGGCTCGGGCGCCTCCCAGAGCGAAATAGGCTTGAAGCACGATGTTGATCTGGTCGCTGGAGTGAATCCAACCTGCGGGCTTGATATCTACCACTCGACTTTCGTCGAGATGCCAATTCCGAATCTCGGCACTGACGGTATTCGCCGATTGCATCGCGGCAAGCTTCATGGGTTCGGACGTCTTGATCGAACCTTTCTCCGATTCGAAATCCCCAAGCGGCACAATCCCGAAAAGCGCAGAGCCATCCGGCAGTTGGGCCCCAATCAGGAATTCCGGATAGAAGTCCAATCCGGTCACCCACGGGACTTCGCCGTCCAGCAAGTAGCCACCTTCGGAGACCTCCGCTCGCATTATTGGCGGGCCGGCTCTCCTCAACTGGCTGAATCCGATCCCAAGCAGCTTTTGACCGTCCGCCATTTGAGGCAGATATTCCTGTTTGAGCGCCGCGTTCGACCCACGGGCGATCATTGAAACCGCGCTCTGGTGTTGCGTTTGCAGAAAGGCGAGCGAACCGGAATACCGCGCCACCGATTCTTGGAAAGCTCTGAAAGACGCCTCATCGAGTTCGGGCCCGCCGTATTGCTCAGGTCTTTTGAGCGCCATGACTCCCAGCTCGCAAAGGCCACGAAGGGCCTTCTGGAGTTCGGCGGGATCCTCGTCGATTTCAGTGGCACGAGGGGCGACGGACGTCCGAAGATAGGCATCGGCTCTCTCGAGCAATTCCGAGGCGTGCCCCACTTCTCAGTTTCCTTCCTGGACGATTTTGGAGAAATCTCCGGCGATCAGGAGCTGCCGACAGCATGCTTGGAGCAAGTTCAGCCTCGCCAAGCGGACCGATTCATCGTCAACCATGATCATCGTGGAATCGAAGAACGCGTTGATCGGCTCTCGCAAGCCAAAGAGCGCTTGCGCTACCTGCTCGGCGTTTTCCGATTTGACAGCCGGTATCAACTGCTGCTCCGCCTTGAGCAGCGCCTCATAGACGTGCAGTCCCTCTTGGGAATCGACCGCTGATCTGTCGAACGATGCAAGCGCCGACTCGCTTCTGAGTTGTGCGCCCTTGGCAATCGCCGCCGAGACGATATTGAGTGGGCGGGTAGCCGTCTGCACAAATCCCAAATCGGCGGCCATGATCTCGAGCGTCCGAATGGACAGCAGCACTCCACGGGGGTCCAGACATGCTTCGACCTCGGCGTCTCGGACGGCGGCCTTGAGGATGTCGTATCGAACGCTTTCGAAAATGGCCTCGTAGCGCGCACACAAAAGAGTCTTGAGCCCTTGCATGGCCTTCGTCTTGTCGAGCTCTATCCCTTGAGCGGCGTACCCCCTGAAAGCCGCGTGAACCATGGGATCCAAAGAGCTAACTCGGAAGGGAAATCTCAGAACCGACTCGATGAGGACCGTGGCCGCGCGACGCAGGCCGTAAGGGTCGCTGGAACCGCTCGGAATCAGTCCGATGCCGAGAAATCCAGCCAGCTTATCGATCTGGTCCGCCATGATCAGGCGCAGCGAGGTTTTGGAGGCCACAGAATCCGCTCCCGGCACCTCGGAGAGGTCATATTGGGAGGCAAGCGCGGCGCACACAGGTTCCGGGAGCCCCTCTCTTCGAGCGTACTCGGCTCCGATGATCCCCTGGAGCGCCGGAAGCTCGCTGACGAGCCCCGAGCTGAGGTCGGCCTTCGCAAGCAACCCGGCTTGGTAGGCTAGCGCTTGCTCTTCGGCTTCGCCGCAGGTGTCTTTGGCGACCTCGACGCAGAGTCCAGCCAGTCGATCGGCCCGCAAGCGAACCGTACCTAGCGAATCTTGGAATACGATATGTGCCGTACGATCGAGGAAATCGACAAGTTTAGATTGGCTATCTTGCCTGTAGAAAAACCTCGCGTCATTAAATCGGGCATTGAGGACCCATGCATTGCCCTCCCGAACTGCGTCCTCTTCACCACCATTTCGGATTGAAATGAATTTGTTGGCAATTTTGCCGTCGGGGCCCTCGACGGGGAAGAACTTCTCGTGCTTGGCCATAGCTGTGACGAGGACCGGCCGGGGCAGTTCGAGGAATGCCGATTCGAACGAGCCTTCCAGCGCTGCGGGCCACTCGGTCAAAATGACGTTCTCGTCCACGAGGACATCGGTGAGTACCGGCACTCCGGTGCATACTTTCTGCGCCTGTTCCCGGATGGCGCGCTCCCTGTTCGCAGGGTCCGGTTCCACGCGCCGGGCCCTCAGTCCGGCGAGAAGTTCGGCTAACGAAACCGCGTGAAACGCCTCGGGACACTCGAACCGATGGCCCCGGCTCTCCGCACCGCTCGCGACTCCTTCGATTTCGAACTCCACCGTTTGTCCGGCGTAGGACGCGAGGATCCACCTGACCGGTCTGGCGAAGCGCATCCGGCCGGACCCCCAGCGCATCGATTTGTCGAACGACAGCGCCCGAATCGCCTCTGGTAGAAGGGTGCGCAGCACTTCTGCGGTGGGCAACCCATCCACGACTCTCTTGGCCCAAACGTATTCCCCTTCGACGGTGAGGTCTCCGGGGTCGAGGCCCTGGCTCTTACAGAATCCAAGGAGCGCCGGAGTCGGATTGTGTTGCTCGTCGTACGCGGCTTTGACGGACGGACCGCGCTGGACTTTCTCTTGATCCGCCTGGCGTTCTGCAACCTCTTGGAAGCCGACGATAAGACGGCGAGGGGTTCCCATCTCGGTCCGAGCGCCAAATCCGATGCTCGAAGCCTCAAGGCGGGATTGGATCTCCTCCGCAAGCTGGGTATAGGCTTTTCGGACAGCGGTGGCGGGAAGTTCCTCGCAACCCAGTTCAAGGAGAAGCTCAGGCATGGATTTTTGAGTTTACCAGCCGCTACTTTGAACCCATGTTTGACTCTTGTGGCCATACCGTGTAAAAATGGCGTTAGCTCAACTGGATTGAGCCACGGCACAGGCATTAGGAGGATACTTAGCATGAAGCGACTTTGCTTAATCGCGGTGGCGCTTGGCACGACGGCAGTTTCATTCGCCCAAAACACGGACTACACCCCGAACAACCTAGCTTTTCGAATCGGCTTCGCGTACCCGCTCAACGACGTGACGCGGGACCTCGCCAAGCGATTCATCGGCATAGGAGCGGATTACTATTTCCCGACCCAGTTCATCAAAGGTTCGTCTACATACCTCTCGATCGACTGGCTGGGCAAGAGCGGTAACGGGGCCAAGGGCAACGTGTTCCCGATCATGTTCAACCAGAAGTTCTATGGTGCTAGGCAAGAAGAGGGCAAGACCAACAGCTACGGATTCTTTGGCATCGGCGTCGCCGTTGTCGACATCACCTCGACCAAGACGGTCGTTGCGGGCCGAATCGGATTCGGTCTAGATATTGGACCCAACATCTTCGCCGAAGCCGCGTTCACTATCACGGACAACGCAAGCGGAGCGAAGGGAGACAACGTCGGCTTCTGGATCGGTTATCACTTCTAATCGACCTCAGTAAACAGAGACCGGCAGTGGGCGATCGCCCACTGCCGGTTTTTTGTCAGGCTTCAGGCGGTAGCGAGGACTTGCTTGGCAGCGGCTTCGATCTCGGCGGACTGAATTTCGCGATTCGTTCCCTTCGATAGCAAGCGGGCCGAAGGCAGCACTTTCGAGAAGCCACCCGTCGCGCTGTCCAAATCAGCTGCGATATCGAGCATGCGCATGCCGTCCACGAGAACGTCCTTCAGCGCTCTCTTGTGCCAGGCGCCTTTTGTTCGAGTCAGATACTCGAATACCCCACGGATGCGTTCCGAGCCTGATCCGGCGCAGGCATAATCGGCGTTTTCAAACCGCGCTCCCGCTCCGTCGAAAAAGTAAATGCCGTACTCGTCCGATTCGGAATCGTATGCAGCGAGAATCGGCACAAATACACCGATCCCCTGCATGGCCATCGGCATATTTTGGGCGAGCGCGCGGGTGATCTCCTGAAGTTTGCCTTCCATAGAGATCGACTGAAGATGCATGCGCTGGTAGTACTTGAAGGAGTGCTTTAGGAACCGGCACACTTCGATCGAACGCGCAAATGAGCCGCTGATCGCCACAAGCGTGCCGTCGTCCAATGGCACGATCTTTTCGGCATGGTCATACATAACCAAGTTGCCCATCGTTGCGCGCCGGTCGGCGAGCATAAGCACTCCTTCGGCATTTCGCAGCGCCAGCACGGTCGTTGCGTGCGTCTCTCCTCCGGAATCCCCCGGGACGTTGGATGGGAACCCGACAAGCTCTGCGAATGAGCGCGAACGAACTTCCATCATTGGCCCGACCGCTGGCGATATCGCTTGGCTTGGTCCGGATCGACTTTTTTCATTCTCTTAAGCAGTTCGTTTGGGCCGCTAGGTTTCTTAAGATCCGGCTTCGAAGGTCCGGATTCATCACCATGTTTGCGGTCCGGTTCTGGAACCGTCTGTCGTCGTAATCGGTCGTCACCCATGATCATCATTGTGCTCCAACTGCTTTTATGTACTCCTCTACGGTTCGCGCTTCATCGAGTTCCGGGCCGAATTCGCGCATTGGATCCAGAAAGACTTCTTCGATTCCAGATTCGGTCCTGAAACTGATGCTCGCCCAACTCAAGGTCTCTATGAAGGGAAGAAACCGATCGAGAGCGACGCTACGAGCATAAGCGCGTCCTCGCTCGTTCAGGGTGTCCCGGCGCTGCAGGACGGTCTCCTCGGCCGGCGGCGGGTCGGCTTCGCCATTTTCCACCAATGCCCAATAGAGGCTCTTCTCTGGATCGACGTTGTGGTATTCGAGATCCAGCGCTTGCATAACCGGATCGTTCCAACGCACTTGCTCCGACTCCACGAAAGACTGGAGCAGAGCCCGCTTTGCAGCCCAATCCACACGCCGTTTGAAAAGATCGCGCCGCCCGCAAAAGTCATCCATCAAAATCTGGCACTCCTCGACAAGCCCTGAATACCAGCCGTGGTGCTCTGCGGCGGCCAAATAGGATTCCAGAATATGGAACGCGGTCGTCCAACTGCCGCCTTCCAGCTCGATGCGGGCGTTGAGCTCGCCGTCATGGCTGAGCGCCTGCATGGCTGCTGCCGGCTGCCTTAGGCTCCACTTTGGCGCGTCGCCCAGTTCCGCTAACGATATCGCGAGCTTGATCAGGCCGACCTTTCTCGCAGTGCAGCAAGCCATCATGTTCGCGTCGCCTGCAATGACATGGAGCCGAATGTGCAGCCTGGGATCGGCGTGTGGCTCATCTCGCGTATTGAATACCGGCCTTCGGAAGAGCGTTTCGGCGTTGGCTGACTCCACGAGGAAGTCCGCCCGCTGGCTCAGTTGGAAATCAACATCGCGGCCTTTCTCGCTCCCTACCCGCCCTGCACCGCAAAGCGCTTGCCGCACCACGAGCATCGGCGTGACGGCCGAGTAGAGGCCCTCGAAGCCCAGGCCCCGCGGCACGAGGTAGTTCTCGTGGGTGCCATACGATGCGCCGTGATAGTCGATGTTGTTCTTGTACACATCGACCTTCACGCCGTGCACTTGCTCGAATTCCCGGGCCGCCTGGAGGACGATTCGCTCTCCCGCAGCGTCGTGAAGAGCCAGTTCCTCGATACCCCAACACTCCGGCGTCGAATACTCCGGATGCCCGTGATCGTTGTAGAACCGCGCACCGTTTGAGAGGACGCGATCCGAGCGGATGTCTCGATCGGAATCGGGCTGCGGCTCCTTATCGAACTTGGAATCCTCGGGATCGGTCTCGAGCCGTTCGAGTCGGAATCCCCTCAGGTCGGCCCTAGGTGATTCATTCCGGTAGTCCCAACCGACAAAGCGCCCACCCGAGTAACCCCGGACAAGCGCTTTGCTATCGTCGATTTGATTCTCGGCTCCTCGGCCCTCAACAGCGAGCCCGTATTCGGTCTCGGTTCCGGCGAGGATCTGGCGCATCTATTTTACGAACACGGAGAATCCACCGAGCTTTGGATAGGGGAAGTTGCCGCTCGTCACATCCCAGTTGCCGCGCTTTGTGACTCCACTGATGTTCTGAAGTCCGCTGATGGTCCCGTCGACCTCGTTGGCGACGCTCGCATCGTCGACCTGGTCGATCGGCCACATGCTGAACGTGCCGCCGGACTTCGTGTCGTTGATGCGGATGACGCCTTGGTACAGATCGGTGATCTTGCCTTCCGAATTGACGACCCAGTACACCATTTGTTGGTCGAGATCGCCTTCGCTGTTCGGGAACGTGATCATGTTGTAGGTACCGAGATTAGTGAGGAAGCTCGTGTACGGGCGCCAAGGACCTTGCAGAGACGTGAGCTTGGCAACGGCGAGCAGATCGCGAGGATCGGTTTCGCGAATCTGATAGCTGCCAGGAGCTTGTGACCCTCCTAGGATCGGTCCGGGGGTGATAATGCCGCCTTCGATGTGGATTGGATCGAGAAGTTCAAAAGTGCCTTCGCTCGCAAATCCAGAGCTTTGAGCGATGCCGTCGCCGCTAAAGAGAACCATGTCGGCGGTCTGGCCTGAACCGAGAGTGGGCCGCTTGTCAACCGGCATGATCGAGAGGTCAAAGGCGACGTAGTCGCTGATGAATCCTCGGATCGAGTCGGTGCGAACGTCGTAGTTACGGTCGGTAAATAGTTGCTCGTCAAGCGCCGCGACAGTGTCAATGCCAGACTGCACGACGGTTACCATTGCGTCATCGAGGTTGATCTGTACGCTGGTCTGCCGGCCCGAGAACACG
>JAYROD010000046.1:0-3826 GCA_041911835.1 Fimbriimonadaceae bacterium
ATGATGGCGATGACGACCAACAACTCGATGAGGGTGAATGCCTTGTCGGCGGCGCGGAACATTTCTTCAGTATAGAGGAAGGTTAGAGATGGAACGTCATCCAGCCGCTGGTCTTGGGGTCCGTGACACCGCGTAGGAACCGACCCAGTTCGTCGCACAGCACAAGCCGAGCTCGGCCTGCGTTGGGGCGGCGCTTGGGCTGTCCGAGCGCGATAATGCATCTTTTGCCACTGCCGAGGTCGACGACCGCCATAGCCCCTTGCGTGCGCAGGTCGATCGTCGTGCCGTCGTAGGTCAGAGAATCCCCACTCACTTTGAATCCGACCTTGACGCAAAGCGCTTTGAGCGCCGGGGTCTTGTCCGGATGGCCGACGAGGGTCATCCCATCGAGCTCCGTTGGAAACTGCGTGCCATTCGTCGAACCCGATTGGCCTACGAGCGCGTTACCCCAGGCCTCCCGACCCTTTTCAACCCACACCTTCATCTGTCTGCGGGAATTCTCGAGTTGAACCGGAACCTCGTCGGCACGATACTTCCGTAGGAGCCTCCTCCATGGGTCGACCGAGACCAGAACCGGGCGAGCCGCCAACGGAATTTCGAAGCGGTAGTTGATGCCATCGCGGATTTGAGTCGTATCGAATGTCGTAAACCCACGTTTGCCGTCTCCATCGACAGCCATCAACTCGCAGTTGATTCGATATGGCTCGCTATTCCATTTCACTTTGCCGGAAAGGCGTCCGTTGGCCCATACAACGTCAGTCACTTCGAAGTCGGCCCAGCCTTTTCGCCTGAGCCATTCGTTGAAGAACCACTTCAGGTCCTTTCCTGTTGCTTCTTGTGCCGCCTTCTCATATTCCTCCCATTCGCCGGCCGTGCCCTTCGGGTGGATTTCGATCCAATGTCGGAGCGTCTTCACCATGCTTGGGGTGCCAATTTCCTGCTCAAGCATCTGAAGCACGAACGCCCCTTTCCCGTAGCCAAGACTGGATGCGGCGGGCCCAATTTCCGCCGAGCTCTGCGCGCAGGTGGCCACGTTGAAATCAGGGTTGGGTGTGGCATCCTGGATGAAGGCCCACTTGCGTTCGTCCACATTTCCTATCGGGGCATTGCGTTCGAAAAAGCCCATGCTGAAATCGGCGAAGCTTTCATTCCACAGCGAGTGTAAGTAGGTATTCGGAATGATGCCTCCCCACCAAGTGTGCGATGGCTCATGACCATCTTCCTCACCCATTCCGCCCCCATAGGTCGCATAAGAATAGGCTTCCAGCGCGCCACCGCCATAGACCTCACTTTCGAGGAATCCCCATCCGGTAAAGGGATAAGGGGAAAACGTTTGGTTGTAAAAATCGATGACCCCGCGGTTGAAGGCGTTCTGAATGCGCATGTCTTCGTCGGAGGCGGTTTTAGACCAGCAAATGTATTTCTTGCCTCCCAAATTTTCGCTCAGCGTACGATAAGGGCCGCAGGACAGGCTGTAGTAGCTAACCGGCAGATCCATGCGGAACGAGGTGATGCGTCCTTGGTCGGTTTCTTTAAGCTCCGTCTGCTCGCCTTGGCTCACCGCGGTCCAGCCTTTGGGACCCCTTACGGTAACCGAATAGGGTGCGGGATTCCGCGCAATCATCGGCCACCAGTAGTCGTTCGTCAAGCTCGCCTCGCGGGCGTTGATAGCGCCGGCATATCCAGGCAGATTGACGATCGCTTTGTAGCGCAACGTGTAGGTGAATCGAGACGCCGTGGGGGCTGCGAGTGACACCACGCCTCCCGCCTGGGTAAACCGGACAGCTTTGCCGTCGGCGTCCTTCACATCGCTTAGCCGATATTGCGGTGAAAATCGGACCATGAAACTTGGGCGAGGTTCCCCCGTTCGCTCAAATCGTGTCTGGCAGAGCACTTCCGCAGTCATGGTAGGCGGATCGATCGCCACAACCATGTCGTTTCGGTCAACCCTGAAACCCAGCGTGTCCGACTCCTTGAGCAGCCGCTGGAGCTTCCCATCGCGGTATTCGAAGACCTGTTCGCCAATGTCTTCGCTGGTGATCTTGGTGGTGAACACCGCCCAGCCGCTCTTGCCGTCGGCGTCCTTCAGTTCAAGGACATTCCAGCCAAATCGGCCCGTGCCATAGGCTCCTCCGTTCTTGAGAAATAGGAACGGATTGGGGTCCGCCTTCAGCGCCGGCGCACTGTAGCTCAGCACGCCGGCGGCGTCCCTCGCTTGGGCAAGCTTGTCAAGCGCATCGATCGTTTCAGATCGATAAAAGGCGAGGATCATCGAGAGCGCCAGAGCCATGGATTTCCACAGTTTGACACCGATTCAACCCATGGCCCAATTGCTTCATGGTCAGTTCATCAGTTTTCGTAGACCCAGGTGCAACATTTCGAGATCGTCGGCCCACCTTGGAGCTGCGCATGGCCGGTGCCGTCGGAGTTCATGCGTGACACCCCTGCGTTGTCCTCATAATAGATTGCCGTCGCATCAGTGTTGTACGAAGCGTGGAACTGATCCCCGGCGAGATTTGTGAGACGGACGACTCCAGTTCCATCTGCGTTCGCGGAGTAGATTTCGTAGTTGCCGTCGCGATTCGAAGAAAACAGGATATGACTTCCATCTGGAGACCAGGCGGGAGTGGTGTCGGAGCCAGCGTCATTTGTAAGCCTGGCGAGACCCGTGCCATCGATATTCATCGAGTAGATCTCGTCATTACCGTCGCGATTCGACGTGAAAATAACCTTCGATCCATCTGCGCTGATGCACGGAAAATAGTCGCTGGCAGGGTTATTCGTGAGTCTCGTCTGGCCAGATCCATCGCCGTTCATCACGTAGATTTCGTCGTTTCCATCTCGCCTTGAGATGAACACGATAAGCGCCCCGTCTGGGGAAATAATCGGCCGGAAGTCATCTGCCGGATCGGTGGTGAGACGGGTTTGGCCCGAACCGTCGGCATTGATGCTGTAGATGTCCTCGTTTCCTCCAACGGTTATGCTCGTGACGACCTTCCTCGCGAAGCTCATCGAGCTCACGAACCCGTCCGGAGAAACGAGCTGAACGTTCGTTCCGTCGGTGTTCATCGTTTCGACCGAGGCGCCATTCAGGAATACAAGCCCGCCGAACAGATTTCCGATGGGGCCAGAGCCGGAGCCTCCGCAGCCTGCCATCGCTGCTATCGCCGTCGAAATGCCGGCGAGGATACCAATTCTTTTCACCTTCGTCATCTTCTCCCTCCAGTTGTGAGAATCCGTGAGCCTTATCGAGGATCATCCCGATCGACACGGTTGATCGGGATCGCTGCCTCTTCGACAGGCTACCCGACCCCTCTATTCCACCCGGCAAACTCGGCGGAACAGAAGGGCCGCGTTGGAGGAGCCGATTCTCTTTTAGTGCATTTCCTTGTCGCCGTAGAGGATTTGGACGAAGCAGATTTGGCCGAGATGGTACGAGAGGTTCCAATAGGGGTAGGCCATGATATCGGCCATCGACTGCCGCAGACCTTCGACGAAGGGAAGGTCGATTTCGAAAGGCAAATCGGCGTCGGGATAGTTTCGGATGACGTCATAGAGCTTCTCGAGGTTCTCGCTCATCTTGGCTTCGCACTGATCGATCGTTGCCCATGCCTTGCGTTCTTCGACTGCTTTCCCCCACATCTCAGGATTGAATGGCGGGCACGATTTGGTCGTCAGCATCGGGATGGCGAATCCTGGAGCTTGGGCGCACTCCTGAAGCATGTCCATGGGTGTTCGGCCTGCGCCATCGACGCTCCAGTTCAGTTTGTCCTCGGGCATGGCCCGAATATTCTTGATGAAGGAGTCAGCGGCTTGCTGAGTCAGG
>JAYROD010000047.1:0-2044 GCA_041911835.1 Fimbriimonadaceae bacterium
ACTGTCCAATTCAGCTTGCTTATCGGATTGTGAAACGACGCGAAGTTCTTGTTCCACAAGTTCCGCAGCGGTGCCAGGTCTTTCGATCTCAATTCGCTTCGGGTCGTGCAAATATTGCGCGGCGAGCTCCGCGATCTCTTTTGGCATGGTTGCCGAAAAAAGCATTGTCTGTCGCGAACGGGGGGTCTGGTTGAGAATCCTCTTGATCGCGGGGGCAAAACCCATATCGAGCATGCGGTCCGCTTCGTCCAGCACAACGATCGACGCCCGCTTGAGTTCCAGACTTCTCTGATCGAGATGGTCGATCAATCGACCCGGTGTGGCGACGATAACAGTCGGTCGCGCCCGAAGTTGGCTCAGTTGGCGGCCCATCGAGGCGCCACCGATGAGCAGCGCCGTTCGGATTCCCAGCTTGTGGAACGTTTCTTCGATTTGCTGGGCAAGCTCTCGCGTGGGGGCAATCACGAGCCCTATTTCTTGAGGTTGCAGATTGGCCGCCATCGGCAAGCCAAAGGCGAGCGTCTTGCCGGTGCCGGTTTGGGCAATACCGATGACGTCGCGCCCCTCCATCGCGAACGGAATTGCGTCTCGCTGGATCGGAGTAGGAGTGACAAAACCAAGCTGATCGAGCTTTCGCAAGAGGCCTGGGGTGAGGTTAAGGGCATTGAAACCCTTCGAATTCTGTGTTTGGGACATAAAAAAGACTCGAGCAGAGACTTTCGGCTCGAGCACTAATCAGTATGACGCCAAATGGACTCCAATTGCCCAAATGGTCCTATTGGCAGACCGGCGCCAGGTTCAAATCGCGGGCTGGTACACTCCTCCGAGTGCAGGATGAGGCTCGAAGAGAGCTTGCCGATCTGGTTCGTTGGATTCACTCGAAGGGCTGGGCGCCAGGCACCGGCGGTAACTTTGGGCTGGTCGTCTCGGAAGATCCGATTAGGCTCCTGATTACACCAAGTGGTCAGGACAAAGGGAGCATTGCACCCGAAGATCTCCTTCTGGTCGATAGTGACGGCCGGAATGCCGACGATGACCGTAAGCCCTCAGCCGAGACGCTGCTCCACCTCGCGATCATCGAACAGCGCAAACCGCGCTTTATCGTTCACGTCCATACCGTTTGGAACACGCTCGCCTCGCAGACTGCTGACGCCGTTTATCGGATCCAAGGACTGGAGATGCTCAAGGGTCTTACGGGAGTCACCTCACATGAGCACGAAGAAGTCATCCCGATCTTGGACAACTCCCAACACATGCCTGAACTCGCTGACCGGCTGACGGGAGCGCTGCGGCGCCATCCCGCCGCCCACGGGGTCCTTCTGAGGGGCCATGGACTCTACACCTGGGGATATAATGTCGAAGAAGCCCGCCGGCACTTGGAGATTTTCGAATTCCTTTTCGAAGTCACCGGTCGCGCCAAAAGCGTAGGAAATTGAAATGGCATTCCTGAGAATTCCAGCCCAAGACAAAACGATCACCGATTACGACGCGATCAAGGCGTATCTCGCCAACATCGGCATCGGCTACGAGGTCTGGAAACCGGCTCACGAACTCGATAACGAGACCACCAATGAGCAGGTCCTGGAAGCGTTCGCAAATGAGATCGAGCAGTTGAAGGCGGAAGGCGGATATCAAGCCGCGGACGTGATCGACCTCTTCCCCGACACGCCGAACCTCGATACGATGCTCGCCAAATTCAGCAAAGAGCATTGGCATGACGAAGATGAGATTCGTTTCATCGTGGAGGGCAACGGAGTATTCCACATCCGCCCCAAAGAGGGAGACGTCGTAGCGCTGTATGTCGAAAAGGGCGACCTGGCGCGCGTTCCGGCGGGCACCTGGCACTGGTTCGACCTCCGCAAGGATAAGCGCATCCGAGCCATACGGCTTTTCCAAGACCCGAGCGGTTGGACGCCCCACTACACGGGCAGTGGAGTCGATGAAGGCTATATGCCGGTCTGCTTTGGCCTGGAGTTCATCCCCGCGCAGCTCGCGAAGCTCAAATCGATGGCCCATCGCGCCTATCTGCTCGACATCGAGGGCA